>CAZPFQ010000004.1:0-28091 GCA_964585885.1 uncultured Candidatus Saccharibacteria bacterium
TGTGGTTGAACCATTTTTTGGGCATAAACCAGCAAGAGCCTTGGAAACACATGTTGTCGTCGATGTCGTATTTGGGATCTGAGCGTTCGACATCTCTTTGCCACCACTCTACCCCGTGCATCCCGCCGTCATGGCGCTTGTTTGGGTCCGGGTAACACAAGTAGTGGTAATCCCTTTTATACGGCTTGCGGTGCATTTCCAGCGTCCAGGTTTCGGCGTTAAGTGAATAGCGCGGCGGGATTATCACCCAATTTTCTTCACAATCGGCCCGTAATTTTGTATCAAAGCCTTCGTCGAACATGCAGTGGGCATCGGTCTTCATAATATAGTCGCCCTGGGCAACCTGTGCGGCTTCGTTAATGCAAGCGCGCATTCCTAGAGCCACCTCGTGATGAATGTATTTTACTCTTGGGTCGTCTACGCGCGTGTCGGGCTGATAGCCCTCCAAAACCGGGATAACTTCCACCTCGCCGGTAGCTTTTTGGAGGATGTCTTTAATAGTTTGGTCTAAAAATATCTCCTGCCTGCTCGGAATAACTATGGTTACGATATTATTCATTTTTCACCTTTTTTCATGCCAATGTAGCAATACTCGTCCACTATCTCGCTGACCTTCATCCGCCGGCCGGGAATGTTCATTTCGCAACTCCAATCGGGGATGAGATTTATCCAGTGCAAAAACTCGTCTTCATCTATTATATAACGATAAGTATCTTGAATCTTTAGTTTCTGGCCTTTTTTTATCTGAGTTCGGAAGAAATTTATTATTGTATGCGGATTTGTGCCCCATGTAATGTTGCCTATGCGCATAATTGCATGACGAGGGAATTCGGTTCTGATGATATCTTCCATTTCGAGTTTGTGCTTAACGTAACGGTTCTGGCCATAAAAAATCGCCAGTGAGCTGAAGTAAACCAAGTGCGATTTACGGTTTTGCCTAAGAAGCAGGTTTTTCTCTCGACGATACTGAGACTCGCGTTTTTCCAAACTATTACTGACGCCCGAAGCAAAAAACAGCTTGCGGCTTTTTTTAGGCAAGACGCTGGCAACGTCGCCGTTTCCTACAATCATTTCGCGGTCTCCGATACGTGTGACCGCATATTTACGACGGTATATTCACCCACTGGCAATAAGCCTTTCCCAAAAACCGTGAGCGATTGTTTCCCAATTAAACTTTTCCGCAGCTTTGGCTTTTTCTTCATCACTGACAGGCTTAGGCTCATTCTTTAGAACCTCGACTAGATTCGGGATAATCTTGGCACTGCCGCCTTCATCTGATATAAACTCTGCAAAGCCATCGAACCAAGTGCGATAACAATCGACATCAAAGCAAACTGGCCGGGCACCGCCCATCAGGCCTTCCAGTACCGGCATCTCGAAGCCTTCTACCCGCCTCAGCCCGGATACATATTTACACTGGCTGTAATATGACGCTAGGATGCGATCGTCTTTGGCGGAATCTCCGGTGTTAATATCGCCGACATAGTCAATGCCTTTGTCGTGGCCTTTTAGAGCGTTATTAAAATTGAGTACTGTGCCGCCAACAGCTTGAGCAGCCGCCCACACATCTCTAAGGCTTTCTCTTGACCAGCCTTTGCTGTGAATACCTATTAAGTATTTTCTTTCTGATTTTGTCTCTTTGAATGCTTCAGCATCAACTCCCAGCGGACCATGTAAAAAATTGAAGTTTGCCTGATTGCCATCTTCAGCACACAGCACCGGTAGCTTATAGTAGCTATATACCAAGCTGGCCTTCTCCCATATCTTTAGCCAGTCATCGGTTTTGGGATTTTGCGTGGTTCTAACGCATAGTTGTATAACTGCGAATTTCTTGCCCTTATCCAGCAATTTAGTCGCCGCCCACCATATTTTCTTTCTTAAACCGTGGGCATAGAAAATGACCATGTCCGCCTCTGATTCGTCGTAAACAATTTCGATTCCGGGAGGTGTGTGTTTAATCAGAGCCTTGGATATTCGGTTTATGCCATAGTCGTTTTCGGCAAAACTATCATTTTGCGGCAGAGCATAGACTTTCATGGCTCTGACCTTTCGTAAAAATCATTTACAGCCACCCGCCTCTTTTTGACATACCCGTAGCGTTTTAGATAGGTCTCGATAATAGGCTCATCGTAGTTATTTTCGATTATCAGAAGTCTAGGCTTATGCTTGTGCAGATCGAAGCCTCTGAGCACGTCGAGCTCGGTGCCCTCGGTATCGATGGAGACAAAGTCTATATCCCTTATATTATTTTCATCAATAAAGGAGTCCAGAGTCCTTAGCCTGACTGATACTTTTTCCAGTTTTGGATTGTAGATTAAATGGTCCTTTAGCAATTTTTTGTTTACCTTTAAGCCTGTCACGGGTTCTTGGTTTCCGCCTTCCAGAGTACAGATGGTAAATTCCACGCTATTTTGGTTATCCGCACCAACCGCAAAGTCATAAACATTTTTTCGCTCGGCCTTTAACGCAGAGGCGTAATTTTGGTTTGGCTCGATACAGTAGGTAGTCCAGCCGGCTTGCTCAAAGTAGTAAGTATTATTGTTGCGCTTAGGCCGAGCCGCGCCTACATCAATGCATGTTCCGATATAGCCCGGCTCGAAGAATTCGGAAATATATTTATCAGTCTTATATTGGCCGTAGAACATTAGGTAGCATCCTTATAATTCTCTGGCCAGTTCGGCACCGGCCAGAACTTTTCCACCAACCAGTTAAAATCATGCACCCGCTTGTCCCACTTATTGCCCAGCCAAAAATCGGCCGAGAAATTACGCCCCTTTTCTACGCTTTCGCGGAATTTTCGATGTTGTTCATTGCTGAATCCATACCCACCGCTGTCTTTATGCCAGTGGGCATACCAAGTTTTTTTGTTGACCTTTACCGCACCGCCGGAAAGCCATGCCTTGTTGCCGATTTCCTGCGGTTCATTGGCGAATGGCCCATAACTTTCATCGTCTAGCGGACCGATTACTTCATCCCAGAATTTCTTTTTCATGAAGTAGCACGAGCCCTGGAAGCTCATAGTGTCGTCTATTAGAATCTTCTCCCGGTCCGAGCGCTTCCACTCAGTTCCATGCAGATAGCCGCCCTTGTTTTCTAGGTACATATAATCAATGGGGGGGCGGCCGTCTTCGATAACTTTCCAGCTCTTGGCATCCAGGCGATAGCGGCGCGGAATTACGACCCAATTATCTTCGCAGTCGGCAGCTAGTTTGGTGTCAAAACCCCTATCAACCATGCAGTGCTCGTCAATCTTCATGATGTAATCGCCTTTGGCAACTTCGGCGCCGGCGTTGATTCCGGCGCGCATACCAACGCTGTTATGAATTGTGCCTTGGTGCAGAATAATAACTCGCTTGTCGTCTTTGAGCGTTGGGTTTGGCCAGTAGCCATCTAATACAACTATTGCCTCGATGTCGCCTTCGGCTTTGGCTAGTAAGTCGTCAACAGTCTGCTGTATGTAGCGCTCCTCGCGAGAGGGAATTATGACGCTAAGCACTGGATTTCACCCACTCCCGATTCTTTTTCAAAATTGTGTTGGTAATTTTTGGGCTGTAACCGACTGATTCTGCCCACGCCGCCCAGGCGTAAACATCTTTCGGGATACATTTGGAGTTCATGCCTCTGTTGTCGGGGTAAACGAAGCTAAACCATAGATTGAACCGCGGATCATCGCCGTAGACGGCATCCCTAATCGTGTAGTAATCGACACCTGCCGCCTGACAGGCGTCGTATAGTTCTTGGCACTGGGCAACTTTAAAGGCGATGGCTCGGTTCTCTGAAAGTTTAATAACCTCGGCCTCCAATAAGCTTGTTTGGCGGATTGTGACGTTGGCATTGTAGGCCGTTTGGAAAAGTTCGATAGCCCGGCGACGGTTTTGGGCTTTGCCGCCAATGACCAGAAACTGCCTGGCCTTTTCGTCGAGCAGAGGGTGGCTAACGGTCTCGCCCAGATATTCGGGCATGTGAACGATTTTCTTACCGAGCTTTTCCAGCTTTTCGCACGTACCCGGGTTTACCGTTGAGCGGACTATTATAAGGTCTTCCTTGGCGTTTTTGACCACTTCCTCCACCAGCGATGTATCTAGTTGTGCCTCACTGCCATTGGGAGTCGGCACGCAGACGAACGCTACGTCGGCTTTTTTGTTGGAAATCATTTTTTGCGGAGGGTCGTGCACAAGGGCATCAGGAAATAAAGTCTTCATGGCTTTGCCAACCCAGCCATAGCCGTAGATTTTCACCAACCCCATTTAAACCTCCTGTTAGTCGTTGCTGTAGTTGCTATAGCTTCCGTGAGCGTACTCTAACAATGACCTAGAGAAACTAACGAGCTCCTCGGCATGCCCTGCGCAGCAACATTAGATATATTTTACGCTAAATCAGTAGCCGGAATTGTTGTTATAAATGTAACTTTAGCGGCCATCTTCGACCCAGAAAGTCATGTCTGTGCCGTTGGCCCCCAAACCTGTTTGAATCCACAGATGCGGGGTGGTCGAACCCGGATTACTGTTCTGAACATATAAAGGGATGCTAGAGCCCACGCCCAAGGCTTTTTGAGCATCGGCAATGCTGGTTGCGCCCGTACCACCTCTTGATATAGGCAAGGTTTTCTGAGTACCGTCCGAATTGTGCTCGATACTAAGGTAGTTGTTAAGTACCTCGCCCCATACTCCTTCATCACTACCTGGTATCGGTAGGCGTGCCATCTAGGCTCCTCCCTCCCCGGGGTTAGCGGGATCTGCCGAAGTTGCAGTCTGCTTCACTTCGACGATATTTTTCTTTATCTCTTTGGCAGAGCTTGTAACTTCTTGAGTAATTTCTTTGATGGATTTGTCGTTCTTGCCACCCGTAAACCCGTCCCTGAAAGATTTAGCGGAATCTCCCAGCGTTCTGGAGACTTTAGGCAACCTGCTTGATCCAAAGAGCAGTAGAACGACTAGCAGTATAACGACTATTTCGGCTTGGCCTAAGCCAAACATCTTGTAACCCTTTTTGTTAACATATATTATAGTACCATAAGCATAAACAAACATTAGGCTATCAAAACCGTGAATAACATAAATAAACTTGGAAGAATACAATGCTGGACATAGGAATGCCGGAACTATTGATTGTCCTAGTGGTGATATTGCTTTTGTTCGGCGGATCACGCCTGCCCAAATTAGCTCATAACATCGGCGAGTCGATGAGAGAGCTGCGTGATGGATTTTCCGGTAAGGACTCCCCGCCGGAGACAGCCCAATCAAAGGGCAAGAAAAACAGACAAAAAACATAAAAGGAGCAAATCATGCAGGATGGAAAGAGCACGCACGCTCAGCCATTCAGCGCCCACATAAAAGAACTTAGGCAGCGCATGATGTATGTGATTGCCGTATTAATAATTGGCTGCACCACTGGTTATTTTATTCACGAGCGGCTATTTAGCATCATCAGACGCCCCCTGCACCAACAACTCTATTACACCACTCCAACCGGCGGTTTTAACGCTGTAATAAAAATCTCCATACTATTCGGCGTCGTTATCACTATTCCCATTCTTATTCATCAGATAATAAAATTCGTAAGCCCGGTAGCAAAACGAAAGCCTGGCACGAAACGGATTATCACCCTGTCAATCTCTTTGGCGGCAATAGGAGTTGTTTTTGCCTACTACATCTGTTTGCCATCAGCCTTGCACTTCCTGGCTAATGTTGACAGCCAGAACTTCCAATCGATTATTACCATAAATGAATACCTAAACTTTGTATTCGCCTACATTGCCGGGTTCGCCCTGCTTTTCCAGCTGCCGCTTTTGCTATTGTTCATTAATCGCATCAAGCCGTTAGACCCCGGATCACTGATGCGAATCCAGCGTTGGGTAATTTTAATAAGTTTTATCTTGGCTGCGATATTAACACCGACTCCCGACCCTATGAATCAGTTTTTGATGGCACTGCCAATCATACTGTTATATCAGTTTTCAGTGATGCTAATATGGGGCGTAAATCGCAGAAAGAAACCTGTGCCGCAGCAGCCGATGCAGGTTGTTGCTAGCGAACCCGACGCCGGGCCTCCACCACCGCCTGCTTATAGCGCCGATACTTATAGTGCTCCTGCCCCAATGCCCACGCCACAATTCATGCCCCAGCTAGCAATGGCAGAGACAAACCATCAAGAGCCACCTGCTTCCGTGCCTATCCCACAACCTGGCGACCGATACCTACCAATTGAAAATACCCAACCTGTAGTACAGGCTCCGCTACCAAAACCCAAGCCACCGATGCGCCAGCCCAGATTAATAATGGATATTTACTGGGTTCCCTATAAGCCGGTTACGTAAAGGAGCCTACTGAATTCGGACTGGTTTGAGTATTATCTGGCGGATTTTAGCAACCACCGGCTTTACTTCTTCTAGGCCGTACAAAGACGATACGGCAATATGTACAGCAAATGTCGGCACAATTATAAGAAACAGTTTGGCACCTAAGGTTAGAAATCCACGGTCGGTGCTTTCAAGTTGAAATATATGCACCATTAGGTAGGTAGTCAGGGCCGTGAAACCGGTAACCGACAGCGTACGGCCAACACTTCCCCAAAATCTCGAATCGAAAAGCTTTTTATCACGCCAGCTCATGATTAATACTAAAATAGAAACTTCCACCGCCGCGACAATTGACTGGGCGATAGCCAGACCGGCTATGCCATAACCGCCGAGTTCATACGGTTTGGCGAGAGTAAACGCCAAAAAGATGTTTAAGCCAATGGTAAACAGTGATACAAAAAGCGGTGTTCTGGTGTCTTTATTTGAATAGAAGTATCGCGAAATTAGGGTGTATAGGGTTCTGAAGATTATGGCCATTACCAAGAAGCCTAAAATCAAAGAGATTTTTGGAGCGATGTTTTTGAAAATCAAACGTGCGAAATATGCACGGGCGAAGAATGTTATAACGGCTACCGGAAGTATGATCCAAATCATGACCCTTAGCACCTGAATAAAATCACGGCGGAATAAATCCGGCCGGCCTTGGGCCAAGCGGTCATTTAAGCGCGGAAAGGCCGCCGTTGAGATAGCGGTACCGATTAGCAATATGGGTACAAGGTGTAGGGTGTAGGCATTCTCGTAATAAGTAATGGAGCCGCGTCCAAGGAAACTGGCTCGGTTGGTCTCGACGATGCTGTTGATAGAGTCTATTCCCTGGTCGATAGCCCTTGGCGGCAGGTTGCGCAGCATCCGTCTGAAGTCTACGCTTTGCCAATTTATCTTTGGAGAGTATCGGAAACGCATGCCAATGAGGCCGAATAGCACGATTCCTAGTTGAGCCAGGGCGCCTATCAACGCGCCTATACCTAGCCCGACTAGTCCCAAACTATCCTTAAATACGTAGACGCTGATGATGATACAACCGTTGTAGACAATCGGCGCCAGTGCATAAAAAAAGAATCTGCCGAATGTCTGCTGAAGGCTGGTGAGAATACCGGATATGGTAAATAGCAGCGGGTTGAAGGCAATGATGCGCATGATGGTTACTGCTTGGTCCATCTCCGCCGGACTCAAGTTATTACCAACCACCAGCCTAAGCAGAGGTTCCGGGAAGAAAAACATGACTAGGCCAATAGCGGCCATGACTATGCCTAAAAGATTTAACAAGCTGGATGTTAGCTGCCAAACGGCCGGCTTTTCGCCCTTTGCCAATTTGTCAGCCAGAAACGGCATAAAGGCCACGCCCAGCGCACCGGCGGCGATTGTGTAGAAAAAAAAGTCGGGAATTTTAAAAGCCGCAAAGTACGGGTCGGTAGTGATATGCCCAACCTGGTTAAAGTTGGCATTGATAGTCTGGGTACGGATAAAGCCGAGCATTTGGCCCAGCAGGCCGGCGCCAATTAAAAGAGCGGCGGCGCTGGATAACGAGAGGCGCTGGTTGGCGCGCTGGAGCCATCGATTCATTCTGCCCTAAGTATAAAGGCAGGCTGTTAGTCTAAAAAGCAAAATGTGCTTTTGATAAATAAAAACACCCGCCGTTTTGTTATCAGGCGGGTGTTTAGTCGACTCTGAGAGACTATTTTCTCTTGAGGGTCAGAAAGCCGTTACGAGGATTTTCCTCGACCTTGCGGTCTGATGGAAGATCAGTGCCGGTTTCTTTTCGGTCGTCCTTACTGAAGTAGTAGATCATTTGTTTCTTGCCGCCACGTAGTGTGACATTTTTGGAGTTTAAGTAGTACGTAACACCCTTGCTGTTTGTGTGCTTATAAGCCATTGCTTATCTCCCTCTCCGTTAATTTATTCGGTACCCCTACCTTACCTTGAGGTGTTTACAGTTGTCAACCCCTTGGGAATCATTTCCAGCGGATGACATATAACCTTTTGCCCGAAAAGACCTGCACTTCGGCTTGTCTCATAAAACGAATATGCGCTATTATGAAACGGTACTTAAACATAAGAGGTAAACACACGAACATGGATTACTCTACTCGCGGCGGTCCGGCCCACAACGCAAATCCCGCGCCAAATCCCAGCGCCCATCATCCTGTAAAACGGAAAAGAATTGATTGGGCAGCCCGAACTGTCAGGATTGAACTATTCATCCTACTACTTGGCTGCGCGTTATTACTCGCCGCGGTCTCGTTATACCTAGGCTTCAGTGGTAGCGTGACATCGGAATTCGACAGAGTTGATACAACTAAATACCAAGCGGTATTCCTCAACGGCGGAATTGAGTTCACAACCGTAACCGGCACACCGATAGCCTACTTTGGGCATATTACTAAGCTAAACGACAAATACTACGTCTTGAATGATGTTTATTACTTGACTAAGCCTCAGGCATCAGCCGCTAACCAAAGCAATGTCGAGTTAACCAAACTCGGTTGTCAGCAGTTGCATTCTCCATACGACGAGATGGTTATCAACCGAAGCCAAGTTGCCTTCTGGGAGAACATCAAAGACAACGGCAAGGTTGCCCAGGCTATAAAGCAATTCCAAAAACAATATCCGAATGGTCCGAATTGTAGCGCCCCAACCAACAGCTCCAGCACTCAGGCGCCAGCCAGCAACAAACAGCCCTAAACGCGCGAGTTTCGGCCGAGTAAATACCTGACAATCAGGAGGATTAGTAATAGCCCGCAAAACACCAGGCTCCAACCGGCAAAATCTGGGCTCCAGGTTGGGCTGACGAAATCGAATTCATACAAAGCCGGCGAGACTTGCGGTGTCTTTTGACCGCCATGGCTCAAGATGTAGTCTTCAACGCAAGAGATACGACCACGCCCGGATATTGAAACGCTAGCCGGAATTTTGGCCTGGCAGTAATTTTCGGCAGCGGTATAAAGATTTTTATCTGTAGTCCGTTGTTGGGCGGCGGCAGTTAATCTCTCATAGGTATACTTCAGCTGGATTGGCGGCTTTATGTTATTGCCGCCGCTGCTGAGGTTGGTATTCATGTGTGAATAGACGTACTGACGCAAATTGTTTAAGGCCTTGTTGACATCGCCGGTCTTCTCGTCGGTGGCATAGACCGCTTGGCGGAGCTCCACCATTTTTAAGTTGTTTTGGCGCAGAGAGTAGACGCAAATCAGAGCAAATACTACAAACGCAGCCACAAATACGTATAGTGGTATAGCCTTAAGCCGCGCGGTGATTTTTTCAATCATAAGCTTTTCCTATCATACATTCTATGCTACTTGCAGGCTGAAAATCCCCTAGACCAGGCGCGGCATACCTTATATGTTATTAGTATGCACGTCTATTTTTCGGGAATTGGCGGGACAGGTATAGGGCCTTTAGCGATAATAGCCAACCAAGCCGGCTATAGCGTTAGTGGCTCCGATGAAAAAGACAGCCAATACTTCAAATACCTGCGCTCAGTAGGTATAAGCGACATTCATGTCGGCCAGACACGCAAGCAGATTGCCGCGGTTCACGCCGCTAAACCAATCGATTGGCTGGTACATAGCTCTGCTTTGCCTAAAGACCATCCCGAGATAGAATTCTCTAAACAAAACGGCATAAAGACCAGCCGAAGAGACGACCTGTTAAATGAGATTTTGTCGCAAAATAAACTGAGCTTGCTTGCCGTCGCCGGTACCCACGGAAAAACCACCACTACAGCCATGGTTATCTGGCTGTTCAAACAGTTGCATCTACCAGTGAGCTACAGCGTTGGCGCCAAAATAGGCTTCGGCGACATGGGACACTTCGACAAAAAGAGCCGTTTTTTCGTTTATGAAGCCGACGAGTTTGATCGTAATTTCCTAGCTTTTAAGCCTTCACTGTCTATCATTACCGGCTTGGCTTGGGACCATCACGAAATCTTCCCAACTTATAAGGACTATCTAAATTCATTCAAGCAATTCATCGGCCAAAGCCAAGAGATAGTAATTTGGCACGACGATGCCAAATTACTTAACATGTTAAGTAAATCGGTGTCGGGGTTATTTATAGAATCGTCTAATACTACCTACATCGACGATATCCGGTTGATTGGCCGCTTCAATCGCCTCGATGGCTGGCTGGCTGTTAGGGCGGTAGCTCACCTAACCCAAGAACACCCTGAAAAACTTGTAAAACTAATCAGCCAATTCCCCGGCGTGAGCCGCCGCTTCGAGAGGTTAATTGATAATCTCTATAGTGATTACGCCCACACACCGCAAAAAATCCAAGCCGTTATGAACGTGGCTTTGGAAACAGCCCAGAAGACCGGCCAGAAAATAGTAATAATATACGAGCCGCTAACGAATCGCAGAATGCACTATATAAAAGACCAGCACAAAGGTGTTTTTGATGGAGCCGATGCGCTATATTGGGTACCTTCTTACTTAGCCCGCGAAGACCCGGCTCAGCCGGTACTTGGCCCAGCCGATTTAATAAAGTACCTCGATGAACCAACAAAAGCGGTAGCCAAACCGATGAAGCTAGATAATGAGCTGAAGAAAGTTGTATCTAAGCATTTATCAGACGGCGATTTGGTCATAGGGCTGAGTGGCGGCGGCGGCAACAGCTTAGACGAGTGGCTAAGGCAAAACTTCTCAGCCTAGAGCTCTACTGTCACGCCGTTTTCAAGTTCGATAAAATCGATGTCGTGAGGAGCCAGGAGGCCCTTGGCCCAGTGGTAGCGTCCAGTGCGCGCCGCATCGTGCCACTCCCAATCGTGCAGTGGTAAAACGGCTTTAGGCTTCAGTTTGACTACGGCATCCAAGGCTTCTCTCAGGCTCGCAAAAGGCGCCGTGATAGGTAGCGCTAGGAAATCTTTTGTGTCGCTGAGCTCATATGAGTCGCCGCAGTGAGTTAATTGGCCGCCGATATGGACACCAACGTTTAAAACATTTGGCATGCCTAGTGGAAGCGGCTCGTGTATAGCTGAAAATGGCGCGACTGTCTCGTTACCCGTGGAGCTAACGGGGTTGGATAGTTTAAGGGCAGTGATGACGGCTGCTAAGTCTTGGTTAGTCACTATGGTGGCGTGGGGTGAAGTTTTCGATAATTCAAGGAGTAGTGGCTCGTAGTAGTGGTCTGCGTGTTCATGCGTATAGACAATGTAGTCCAGTACGCCAATCTTTGCCGGGTCTAGCAGTTTGCTTTCGAAGCTAAACTGGCCGGCGTCTATAAGTATCCTGCTGGCCGGCTCTTCGACGAGCAAGCAGGAGTGAATGTATTTAGTGACTTTCATGGGATATCCTAACCTTTGCTATAAACCAAAAAAGCTGACGCGCAGAGTAGGGCTGCCACGACCAGAGCCCCAACAATCGCCGCAATTGGCGGTGGATTACCATGGCGGCCACCCTTTTTAGCTTTTTTTGGCGTTAGCTCTTGGCTACTGCTTTTGGGCTGACTGGACACGTCTTGCGAATTATCCTTTAGTGCTGTGCCTGTATCGTCGAGGTTCTGTAAAATAGCGTCCAGCTCTTTATCTTTAACACCGGACTGGGGCTCAACTAATGACGCGGTTGGCTGCGGCGGTGGTTGGTCAGCCGTCCTGTTTACTGAACTGATTGAATCTGGTTTTTTTACCGGGATGTTTTGGACAATCTCGGTCGTAACCGCAGAGGCCGGCGGTGCTGGTTGCGGCACCTGCTCATTATTCGGTACATTGCCTGGCTGCGGTGGCAGATTTGGTGCTAGATTAGATGGCGGATTCACTATATTTACTTCGCTGTTTTAGCTTGCTAGAGACCTTTGAGGCATTCTAGCACAAGCGGTATGTTTTTACAGTTTCGGTGCTTTAAAATGAGTAAGCATGTTATCAAAGAAAATTTTACGCGATGCCGAGGCGCATATATCGGCCAACGACAAGCTCTTAAAGCCCTTTATAAAGCTCTATGGGCCGTGCGTGTTGATACCCCACCCCAATTACTATGGACGCTTGGTGAGGAGCATCGTCGGCCAGCAGTTGAGCGTCAAAGCAGCCAATACTATATGGAGCCGGGTGCTGGCAATTTTCGGTGGTGAATTGCCAACGCCCGAGCAACTACTCGATGTCGATACCGAAAAGCTACGTTCCTGCGGCGTAAGCTATCAAAAGGTCGCCTATATGAAGGACTTGGCCCAACACATAGTCGATGGACGCTTAGACCTAGTACACATCTCAACAATGCCTAACGAACAACTCGTTGAACAGCTAACGGCGGTCAAAGGCATCGGCGAATGGAGTGCTCATATGTTCATGATTTTCACGCTGGGCAGGTTGGACATTCTGCCGACCGGCGACCTGGGAATCCGTAAAGCCATAATGCGGTTATATAAACTGCCCGAAATGCCGGACCCGGCGACTTGCATTACAATAGCCAACCAGAATAAGTGGCATCCATACGAGTCTGTAGCCAGTTGGTACTTGTGGCAGAGCCTAGATAACTCGCCGGCCTAGCGCACGTCTCCGCTACCGCTGAGTTTTTGCCTTTTTTTGCGGTCGGCTAGTTTATCGACATTTTTTTGAGCTATTTCTTCAAGGCCGTAGCCTAAAATATCCGCCAAAGATGCGACGTACCAAAGCACGTCGCCGAGCTCCGATGCCCAGAGTTCTTTGTCTAATTTTTTCCAATCTGCCTTATCGTCTCGTATCCACTTCTTGGCTTTTTCAGCCAGCTCGCCCGACTCCCCGACTAGGCCGAACAGCCGGTCAAATAAGACATAGTCTTTATCTGGATGGTTGATAGCCGTAGTTAAGGCTTTTTGCTGGTATTCATCCAAGTTCATGTGATTTTCACCATTAGCTTGGTTATTTATCCGTGATAGTAGCCAGAGTACGACGACTCATAATCAGTAATTTTAATAGGTTTGCCGCCTGCCGCGTCCATGATATACAGCTCACTATCGTGCTTGCTCACGAGTAGGTAGTTGTTGGTATACCAGTTATTTGGGTTAAATTCACTTAAAGTCGCGATTGTAGCCGCGTTTTCGCCGTTTTGATCGCCGACAAAAAGGCTGTTCTTACCATCACGGCTTTCAGACCAAAAAGTCTTTTGGCCGGAAGGCGAAGCTATGTAGGTTGGATAGGCATCGTAGAATTGGTCGTTGGTTAGTTTTATCGATTTTGGCGCCAGTGAGCCGATTTCGTAGTCAAAATACTTTTCGGTAGAAGCATCAGCTTGCTGCTGCCATATGTAAATTGCTTTGGGGCTATGCTGGTTATATTGGAGGCCATCCTCTGCGGGGTAAGTTGCTGCCAGTTTGTGGTCTTGGCCGTCGGCCGATATTGTCGATACCGTATTTTTCTTACTGTTCAGAAGGTCGGAGGGTTCTAGGTCATACTCTTCGGTCCAGCCCTTGGCGTAAAATACTTGATTGCCAAGTATAGAAGCTAAAGAATAGTACTCGTATACCGAATCGGAACTGTTGCCCGCGGCGCCCGTTTGGTCCAAAACTATTGTTTTGCCAACACCGGCATCGTAACTTTTAAGCTTGTCCTTGCCACTCTTCCATGTCGGCCAGTTGTCACGAGTGAGATAATAAACCAAGTTATCGCCGGACCAGCCGATCATAGAAAAGTTAACATTTCCCGAATCGATGCTGAGAAGTTTATCGTCGGCCGTTGATATGATGTATAGCTGCGGCGTGGGATAGAGGTTATTCCGGCGCGCCAAAAGGGCCACGTATTTTAAATCGGGCGAGGTTAGCAGTTGAGTATCATAATCGTGTTCTTTGCCGGTGCCGGCTAACACGACTTCCGGTGCTGTGCCGTCCAGATTAGCTTTCATGACGCTTAGTTTTCCGGTGCGCTTGCTTAGGAAATAGACCTTGCCCTGCGGTGTCAGCGGAAACGTATTTTCGGCTATGGTCGAATCGCTAACCTTGGCTGTGACTTCTGAATCATTGTAGCCCTCGAGGTGTAGCGTCGCCTTCTGGCTGGTCGAACCGGCGGGCACCACCACAACGGCCACGCCGCCACTATCAGTCTTGGCGCTAACGTCTGCAATCTTGATGTCCACATTGCCCAGTTTTTTTTGCGTAATGAGGTTAACCGCGGTAATTTTGACCTGCCGGCCTGTAGCCTCCAAGTTGATTTGCGGTATATTTTTTTGGCTCAGTATGGGTACCAAAATAGATTGGTTCCCGTCTTTATAATATTTTTTGCTAACTAGAAGTGAATGGTAACCGCTACTCAGATGGAGTACGGCTTTACCATTACCGTCAGTCGTAGAACTGTCGCCGCCACCACTAACAACCGCTCCGCTCACGGGGCTGTGGCTAGTAGAGTCTACTATTTCAACAACTAGGTCCTTCTTTACCACCACGCCGACTGCTTTGTACCGCGTCCAGGGTATTGCCGAAACCAGCAAAACCGCGACTAGAAGACTTAGCGGTATAGCTATTTTTTTGTGGTCCCCGTACCAGTTGCGGAAACGCCGCCAGATCGAGAGTTTGGCGGGGGGATTAATCGGCTGGGTGGGTTCGGCGGGTAACTCAGTTGGATTTGGTTCAGCGTTGTTTGGCTGATCTGTTTGTTCTGTTTGCATTTACGGAATAAACTATAAGCGTTTTACGGTCTTTTGCCAATTGGCCGCTTAAGGAGCGAGCCGGTTGATATCGCGGGGGAAGAGGGTAGCTTCTTTGACGTTACTCAGACCAATAATCTTTTCAGTTAGACGCTCAAGCCCCATACCGAATCCACCGTGCGGCGGCATGCCAAAGCGAAATGCCTGAAGAAAGTTTTTGTATCCAGGGTCATCTGCTCCGGCGCCGGTTTTATCTTTGAGTTGAGCCAACAGTTTGTCATAGCGGTGCTCACGCATGCTGCCGGTAGCAATTTCAACTCCTCTAAACAAGAGGTCAAATCGCTCGGCGGTTTCCGGATCATCGTCTTTAAGTTTGTGATAAAACTTGGCTTCAGATGCCGGCCAATCAACTACATATACAGCTTCGGACTTCAATTTTTCTGCCGCGTACTCGCATATCCAGCGCTCTTCATCGGGCCTGAGATCTTTTTCGCCAATGGTTTTCGTGCCGGTCGATTTCGTATATTTTTCGTGGACTTCAGACATAGTTATGACAGGGAGCTCGGAAGCCAATACCGGTTTGACGGCCTCGAGCAGTTTGAGTTCAGTTTCGCATTTCTGCCAGACATCGCTTACAACCGAATTGAGCATATTACTTAACGTGTTAAGTAATTCAGTGAAGGTTATGAAGCCCATTTCCATATCAATAGTCATAAACTCGGTCATATGCCTAGTTGTAGCGCTTGGTTCTGCGCGGTATGTCGGGTTGATTTCGAACACCCGCTCATAAACCCCTACCATTATTTGTTTGTAAAACTGAGCACTCTGGGCGAGTGTGGCTTGTTTACCAAAATAATCCAGTTTGAAGACTTCAGCGCCCCCTTCGGTTGCCCCGGGTAGCAGCTTTGGGGAGTTAAATCGTACGAAATCATGGCTCGTCAAGAAATGGCTTATGGCTTCTTCAACTCGGGCTTGGATTTTAAATATAGCCTGCTCTCGGAGATTTCTGAGACCAATTACTCGATTGTCAAATAGTGTATCCAGGTTTTCCGGTTTGTGGCTCAGCGGTTTGTCGATCTCGATTATTGGTTCTTCTGTAACCGGAATCTCAACGCTGATTTTTGGCTCATGAATCTCAACACCGCCTGGCGCCCGCGGCTCTTTGACGGCTTTGCCGCTGACTGACAAAACGGTGCCGACCTGTAAATTCCGCAGTTTCTCGACTTCGTTCTCATCTTGCAGTACAACTTGTGCCAATCCTCGCCTGTCGCGCACAACTATGAAGTTTATTCCGCCAATCAGCCGTTTTTTATGGAGCCATCCGCGCAAGGTAACTGTTTTGCCGGCATGTTTTGCAATTTCGTCGCTTAAGACTCTATCCATCGCTGTCATTCTACCTTAGCGTCGTTTTGCTGACTACGGTTTTGTGGGTTTTCATAGGCTGCTAGCGTTCTGATATCGCTGTAATCGTCTAGCTCACCGCTAAGTTTTGCCCCCATCAACTTCTCTATAACGTCATCGACACTTAGTATTCCGACCACCTCTTCAAAATTGTTTACGACGGTTAGTAGATAGATTCCCGATTGCAAAAAGGCATGGAGTGCGGTTTCTAGATTGCAAGATTCGTTGATATAGGCGGCGCCCGGGTGCATGATGTCGCGGAGTTTGCCCTTGTCTTCGAGATGTTTCAGCAGGTCGTCCAGGTACAAAGCACCGAGCACTTTAGGGTTGCCGCTCTTTACGACCTCGTCTACGACCGGGAAGCGGATTTGGTTGGTCTTGTGGAGTTCATCCATGACCATGGGGCCGATAGATTCTTTTCCCGCTACCCATTTGACTTTGCGCGCTGGAACCATGACATCGCTGACTTTTTTATCTTTAAAACTAAGTGCCTGTGCGGCCAGCTTCAAATCACCCTCGGCAATCCGATTATCTACCTGTCTTCCCTGGAGCTTGAGTAGTTCGACTAAATCGTCTTTCTCGTAGATCTTTGTGTGGTTTTGGGGTGAGTTGCGGCTGTGAAAACGGTCTGATAAGGGCTGAGCTAGGGAGGCAAAAAAGCTATATACCGGGGCCGAATAACTGCCCGATAACAAAACTAGCCGACTGTCCGTAACCAGCCTCCAATCTAGCCAAACAATCTTGATAACCGTCATGGCCGCTATGGCACCTAGCCACCAGTTCTGCCTCGCGGCAACTAATATGATGGCCGCTGCACTTATTAGGACAACTAGCCGTAAAACCAGCCGAGCAGACGGTCCATAGGCAGCCAATTTGTACAGCTTAGCCGCGACTTTATCTTGTACGCGAGCCCGCCGCCTTAATTCCTTTAGGGGAAATTGCTTCAGCGCTTTGTCAAGAATTACCGCAGATAAAAAAACAATAGTTAGTGCGACGATCAGAAATACCATGTCCTCTTATCTTACCTTAAATCCGCCTGTGGCTTGGGTGGACGTTCGACCAAAGACTGGCGTGGTATTATTTAGGCAATAATCAGGAGGACGAATGGATAAGCGTTTTTTGGGAATTTTGGCTGGGATATTAATCGCCTTCGCAGTCATTTTTGCCATCAGCCAGGGTGGAGATAAATCGAATAACTCAGGCGGAAGCTCAAACGCTCAACCAACTAATCACATCAAGGGTGACGGCCAAAAGAAAGTTACTTTGATGGAGTACGGCGACTTCCAATGCCCAGTCTGCAAGCTTTATGAGCCGACAGTCGAAGAAGTTTACAGCCGTTTCTCTAAGGATATATTCTTCCAGTTCCGTAACCTGCCTCTAGTAAGCGTGCACCCGAACGCTTTCGCGGGCGCCCGCGCCGCCGAAGCAGCTGACAAACAAGGTAAATATTGGCAAATGCATGATAAGTTATACGCCAACCAGAGCCAGTGGTCATCATCGAACAACCCCCTGACACTGTTCAAATCCTACGCGGCCGCTTTGAGCATGGATGTTAATAAGTTCAGCCAGGACTACGCCAGTTCGGGGGTAAACGACGCCATAAATGCCGACCTTAAAGCTTTTGAAAAAACCGGTCAGTCGCAAGCCACGCCGACATTTTTCTTAGACGGTAAGGCTATAGACAACCATGATTTGGCCGACCCTAACACCGGCTTTCCTAGCGCTGATAAATTCTCGGACATCATAAACGCCGAAATCGCTAAGCAAAACAAACAGTAAAATTTTAAGCAGGCCGGGCCAGCTCCGCCGCATGGGCGTCATTGATTATTGCTATCTGAGGCTATACCATATTGCTAAAGGCTAAAAAGAAAAATGAGCCAAGATGAAGACTTGATTGAAAAGATTGTTGCCGCTCCAGCGTCGGTGCTTGATTCTACTGTGACCAAATCTGAAGAAATTGCCGGGCATCTGCCGCGTACTCACCCTATAAAACGAACAAAAGAATATTGGCATAATCTCGGCCCCGGCCTAACTACAGGCGCATCAGACGATGACCCCTCGGGAATCGCCACTTATTCGCAAGCCGGCGCACAATTTGGCTTCAAGTTGCTGTGGCTGAGCGTTATTACATTTCCTCTCATGGCCGTTGTCCAGGAAATGTGCGCGCGTATCGGGCTGGTAACCGGGCGTGGGCTCGCTGGTAATATTCGTCTTCATTTTTCCAAGAAAGTCCTATACGGCTGTACGATTTTACTCTTTGCAGCTAATGCCTTTAACATCGGGGCCGACCTTGGGGCTATGGCTAAGGGAGTGCAGCTCGTAGCACCCGGCGCTAATTTCGCGGTTTTGGTAATCGGCTTTGCCCTTTTTAGTTTGCTGTTACAAATCTACACGCCTTATGCTCGCTACGCTAAGTATCTCAAGTGGCTAGCATTGGTTTTGCTGGCCTATGTGGCCTCGGCTATCTTGGCGCACCTGAATTGGGGCGAGGTTTTACATAAAGCCGTGGTGCCGTCTATTCAATGGTCGAAAGAAGAGTTGCTTCTTATATGCGCCATTTTGGGTACAACAATTTCGCCTTATCTCTTTTTCTGGCAGACCTCACAAGAAGTCGAAGAACAAATAGCTGGAGGTACGACTACGGCGGCCGCCAGGACCGGCAGCAACCACAAAGCTATGAAAAAGATGAAGGCCGATGTTTGGACCGGCATGTTGCTATCCAACGTGGTGATGTTTTTTATTATTGCGGCTTGCGGCGCCATATTATTCCCGGCTGGTATCACCCACATTAATAGTGCTGCTGACGCGGCCGAAGCATTGAGACCATTCGCGGGCAACGCTACGTTTTGGCTGTTTGCCATCGGTATTGTTGGCACTGGTCTGCTGGCCATACCGGTGCTTGCGGGTTCATCATCGTATGCTGTAAGCGAAAGCCTGAAATGGCGCGGCGGCTTGAACCGTAATCTTCACCAAGCTCACCCGTTTTACGGAGTCATGATTTTATCGGTACTAGTTGGCCTAGCTTTAAATTTTGTCGGTATTGATCCAATAAAGGCCCTTATATACTCGGCCGTACTCAATGGCATAGTTGCGCCGCCGATTCTGGCTCTAATTGTAATCTTGAGCAGTAATAAGAAGATTATGGGTGAGTGGTCAAACAGCCGCCTATACGCCACATTCGGTTGGGGAATAACCATGATAATGCTGGCGGCTGGGCTAGCAGCCATTTACTCGTTATTCACTTAATATGGAAAATATTTTTTCAGGATTAAGTTTGATAATCGTCATCGGCGCCTTGGTGTCGCTACTTATGAAGTATCTTCGCCAGCCTCTAATGATTGGCTACATACTAACTGGAATCATCGTCGGCCCGGCTGTATTGCACGTTCTTGACTCGCCACAGTCGCTGACAGTGTTCGGTGACATTGGCATAGCCCTGCTTCTTTTCATAATCGGCCTCGGCATGAATCCTCGGGTAGTCCGCGAGGTCGGCAGACCATCGGTGATAGTAACTACTACCCAAATGTTTGTAACAGGAATTGTTAGCTGGTTGGTGCTTGTTGCACTGGGGCTAACTCACCAAGAGGCGCTGTTTGTTAGTTTTGGTTTAACAATCAATTCGACCATTGTCGCTTTGAAGCTGCTTGGTGATAAGAAGGAAACAGGCCGTCTTTATGGGAAACTTACCATCGGCGCCTCGCTGGTAGAGGACATAATTGCGGCTATTGCGCTACTGCTGGTGGCTTCGGCTAGCGATGGACATTGGTTTACCGCCGGGGCGCTTGTCGGCTTGGTAGTCAAAGGAACCCTTATAGGCGCTGGTATGTATTTTGTTACCCGGGACTTGTTACCGCGTATTCAAAAGTTGATTGCTTCGGACCAAGAGCTACTTTTCCTATTTGCCATAGCCTGGGGCTTGGGTAGCGCCGCTTTACTAGCCAAAGCTGGCTTTTCGATGGAAGTCGGCGCTTTGGCAGCCGGTATTTTCTTGGCCTCGTTGCCGTATGCCCAAGAAATCGCTTCAAGGCTGCGGCCGCTACGTGACTTTTTCGTCATAGTCTTCTTTATCGCGCTCGGTACACAGCTTGCATTTAGCAACTTTGATCAAATCTTACTGCCAGTCATAGCCGGAACATTAATAGTTGTTCTGCTAAAACCGTTTGTCATAATGAGCAGTCTAGGTTTTTTGGGATACACCAAACGAACGAGCTTTAAAACGGCAGTAACCCTTAGTCAGGTCAGTGAATTTTCTATAATCCTCGTTGCGCTAGGTGTCCAACAAGGACTGATTGATCAACAAATAGTCGGCATGCTGACAATCATTGCCTTAATCTCCATAGCCGTTAGTACCTACATGGTGACATTCAGCGACCAGCTTTACGCCCGAATTGAAAAATATATAAATCTTTTCGAACGCAGTAAAGCCGAAGGCGAGACCATACCGTCTGAGCATAATGAGTTGGTGCTGTTCGGTTATCAGCGCGGCGGCCATGAATTCGTTAATCTATTTAAAAAACTCAAAAAGAAATATGTTGTTATCGATTACGACCCAGAGGTTATCGACGTAGTGGAGAGACGCCGCGTTAACTATCTATATGGCGATGCTACCGACATTGAGCTGCTAGAAGAGGCAGGGGTAGCAAGCGCTAAATTACTTGTTTCGACCATCCCAGACTTTGACGTTAATGTGTTCTTGCTAAATTATTTGGCTTCCAAAAATCCTAAAGCTATTGCCATCGTACACGCCGATGACCCGATGGAGGCCGCCCGGCTTTATGAGGCCGGTGCCAGTTATGTTATCTTGCCCCATTACATTGGCTCCGAACAAGTCAGTGCATTCATTAGCAAATCCGGATTGTCCAAATCCGTTTTCCGTAAGCAGCGCATAAAACACCTCGATTACCTAGAGAGACATTACGGCGCACTGGAAAAAATCAATCAGCTGAATGAGAAAAAGCTTGGTCGAACTATTGTAAAAAGCGTCGCCGCGTTGACTACTAAAATCTAGGCCGGCCTCTTCCTTTATGTTTTGGCACGAACTTTTCGCTGTTCTTGTTTACTCGCGGTCTCCTCTTTAATCCTCTGCCAGTCGTGAATAACTGATTCTAGCGAGGCATCAAGCCAGCCAGTCGAATAGTTGGGCTTTTTTTGTGATTGTTTATTGGAACTGCCTTTGTGAATTACCTTACCGCCGCGCACTTCGGCCCTGCAGGCTTTGCAGATTTTGCTCGTGGAGCAAGGGTCGCCATACTGGTTTTTGTCTCCACAAAATGGGCAAGTCATTCTTTTACCGAATAGTGCCTCGAAGACGTCTTTAGCTTCGGCGCTGATCAAATTTTTACTTCCGGCAATTGACCCGCCGCAGGCTAACAGCACATCGCCGGAAGCCGCCGCCTGAGAGTAAGCTTGGCTTACCTCAAAAGCAAGATCGCCATCAGTGTATTCACCCCGCACGATTACATTTTCGTCAAGCCGGTACCTAAGCGCGGCCCAAACTCCATAAGTCAGATTCTTTTTAGCCTGCTCCATGTCTGGAAGCGGTAGGTCCTTCCTCGCCAAGGCTTCAATTTGGGCAAAGTAGAAGTCCTCTATTAAGTCCCTGTGTTGAATAATAGTTGACCAAGCATTGTCCATATTTAACTGGTCGGTGTATCTACGACCGCAATAAAAGTCGTTATCGTGAAGCTGCCGCATTTCTCGGTCGTATAAATTTGTCATTTCACTGATGTCGTTGCCCCGCATAGCCGCCGCGAAGGCTCGCTCATTACTGTTATCAACCGACTGAGTCCGTAGCATCACACTGCCGTCATTTTCGCCCTCTGCCTCGTATAAAAATCCCATTTGGCGCTCAGGCTGAAATCCTAAGCTGTAAAGATATTCGGCTCCATAATTTATGACCTCAGACTCGGGATAGGCTGAATACCACCTCATCTTTTCACCTGGCCGAAGCCTGAGCATTCCGTAGCCAGCCTGTAAATCTTTTGCTGCACGTTCGGCCATGAACTGCTTGCGCGGGTCCTCCATAGCCTCTCTTACATACACTTCGACGCCGTTGGTTAGAGTAGCCAGATACGGCCGCCATTTGCCGTTATGAAAATAGACTAGCTCGCCGTCTTCCCGCTTAAGATTAAATTCAGTCCTAAGTGGCCGGTTAATACCCTCTGCTATCAAGGACAGCTCCTCGTCATAGACTCTCTGACGAGTCTCCGGTTGAACGTAGCCAACGGCCTGCAAGTCATGCCTAAGCAATTTAACGCTGGAAAGTATATCGAAACTCTTGCTCGTCTCGTACTGTTGCTGCTTGCTCAGTGTCTCCAATTAAAATCCCCGCTTCCAGCGGGGGTAAATACTTGACTTGTTAAGTAATTGCTCCTGCTCGGAAGACTTCTATTACGCTGTATCGGACTTACGCCTAGTGGCGCTCACCGTTGCGGCACAGTGTTGGATTCTCACCAACTTCCAGCGGTCCTTGTTGTTAATGAATTAATAATAGCAGAATCAATCTGAGGGTAAAAAAATACTGCGGGTTGGGTTCCCGCAGTATTTTTCGAAAGAACTTTCTATCTATTCTTGAACTTCGCCGCCGTGAACGGTTACGGCGTAGATGACCAGTATGTCTAATACGATCATCAGTGTTGACCACCAAGGATAAGCGTTCAAAAACGCCATATTGGCGAATAGGCTTAAGCTGGCCATCAAAACAGCAATGATTCGAGCCCACATCGCACCAGCCATCAGAGCGACTCCAGCCAAGAAGACGATGATACCTAAGATTAGGTCTATCCATCCCCATGTGGTGAAGCTAAACGCAATCAGGTGATTAGATGTGACTAGATAAAAGTCGTCTTTGAACAGAGCAACCAGGCCGGCAATTGCCTGGAAAATACCAACCAGCATCATCATGAAGCTGGCAAAATAAATCCAACCGACCCAACCGGTTGGTTCGCTACTGCGTGCACTCATAGAACCTCCTACTTGTTATTGTCCTAGTTTCCATTGTTTAACTTTACTAACTTCTTGTCAATCAAAAAACGGCTATGCATTATTTGCTATATAATGTCGGCATGAAAGAATCATTCGACAAATACATTCTTAGATACCTTCTTACGTTGGCTGTAATTGCCATAGCTACTGGGAGCTTGGTCTACCACTTTGTCGAGCACCTGTCATGGCTCAACGCCTATTATTTGAGCGTTATATCACTCACTACCGTTGGCTACGGCGACTACACACCGCACACAAACTTCGGGAAAATTTTTACAACCTTTTACGTGATGATTGGAATCGGTATCGTTACAACCTTCATTTCGTATCGCATGCGACGGCGCGGAAAAAAATATGCCGAGAGGCACCAGCGCTCAGCGGATAGCGAAGACTAGAGCAGTATTTTGACCCTTGAGTCTGCGGCTATAACACCGGCCATAACCGCCAGCAAGCCGTAGATGTAATTGGCGTCAGTAATGAAGATTTGGCAGATTGCTACCAATGTAGTAGCCACGAATATAGTCGGGAAAATCATACCGCCGCGGTAACCCATTGCTTTGGACCAGCCGATACAGCAAATCTTTACAATAAAAATCCAAGCCAGCCCGATGAATCCCAGGCTGGATGCTTGCTGAAGTAGCGGCCGTATGGATTCATTACCGGTAAATTCCACCAGATTGCCACCTAGAAGATATAACACAGAGAGGCCGATTGACGCCGCCAGCCCTTTGTACCACCATTGCTTTTCTGCCAGTTTCTTTTTTATCTTTTCAGAGTTGTCGTGGGTATAGCCTATTAAGTAAGTAGTAAACCACCCCGCTGTCCCCAAAATTGCGATTACTACGATATTGCTGAAATCAAGGTGCCAGCTATAGTTTGGTAAGTCGAAGAAAACCGGCGCAGATAACGCCTTTACTACTAGCGCCGATGATCCGGCTGCCAATATGGCGACCAGCAAGATAGGTGGAGTGAGCTTAATCTTAGCCTTCTTCTTTAGTAAGAGTATTGAGAGCAAGCCCACGGCAAATGAGTGAAAGAATGCCGCAAACAGGGCAATGAGCGCAGCTGCACCTAAAATTTTTACTGTGCTGTCGTCGCTTTTAAAAGCTTTAGAACCAATGTAAGTCCCAAGAATCATCGAAGCCGGCACCAATATAGCCTCTGGCCCCAAAGATGCCCCGGCTACTAAAGATAAAAAGCCTACACCCAATACCATTAAGAAGTTTTTTATCGTAGGTTTTGGCACATCTCCTAGGCCATGACTCTCATGCTTTTCAGATTTAGGATCCAAAAGGTGCTGGGCTCCGAAGTAAGCCAATCCTAAAGCTAGTGCTAAAGGTACTACCATTAGCCGCTGCTCATTAGTGTCGAATAAGTCGTGCCAGATAAAATCTATGGTCTTATGAACGGCCTGCTCAAAGAAGTAATAAGTTAGGGCTACTGCCGCTCCGACCAATACGACAAACAGCAGCACCATCAATTTTTTCGCGGTTGTTTGGTTATCTCTCGTCAACACTATTTAACAGTTTACCAAAATATTCTAGTCGTGAATGAGCTGAAGACGCGTATAGCCCCTAGACTAGCCCAGAGCTATTTGGAAAATATACAAAAATATTTTAAAATATAATTGATATGTTAGTTAGAGTAACCTATGCCCGCCAGGCCTAAGAAAGATGACATCATGGCTCTGAAATCAGAGAATGCAAAACTTAAGGCCGAAAACAAACGCCTGAAAAAAGCCGTCAAAAAATCGTCACCGAGTAAAGACAAAGGCTACTCCCTAGAAATATTCCGAAAAATAGCTGTTGTGCTACTGGTAAGTCTAGCTGTGGCTGTGCTGAGCGTGGGCAATCTGTTTTTCTGGATAGGTAATACCGTGGCCAAGCAAGACCGCTTTGTCGCCGCTACGCAACCCATTATTAAAGACCCGGAGGTTCAGCGAGCAATAGCTCTCTATACCACCAATAAAATCTTTTCCAATATTGACGTAGAAAAAATTACTGAACAGGTACTGCCGCCGAGAGCCGATTTCTTGGCGCCCCAGTTGGCCGGCCAGCTTAAAGGTGGCACTCAAAGCCTCTTGGAAAAAGTTTTAGCAAAGCCATCCTTCCAACAAAAATGGAATGACGTTCTGGCGCGGCAACATCAGCGGTTAATAAATGTTGCGACAAAATATCAAGGCGATGGCACGATATCGCTTAACGATGTTTATAACCGGCTAGCTTCAAACTTAAAGGATACTAAACTGTCTTTCTTAAGCAGCAAGCAGCTACCGTCGAACATTGGCGAAGTTACGGTTGTATCTGCGCCGTGGCTACCGGCTTTCCATAATGTAGTAACTCATATTGATACTTGGCGCATCATCAGCGTGATTGCTATGGTTGTCTTCGTTGCCCTGGCAGCTTGGCTCAGCCGCAACCGCCGCCGAACAATATATATCTTCTCTATCGCCGCCGCGTCGTTTATGGCCGGTACGCTGGTTGCACTGAGAGTAATTCGCGAGACGGTTGCCGACAAGACGGACCCCCAGTACACCGAAGCCGTAAGACACGTTATGCAAATTGTCTTCCACTCCTTGGTGCTACAAACGGCGACTATTATGGCCGCGGCCATTTTGGTAGCCTTAATCGCTTGGATTAGCGGTAACTCTCGTCGGGCCAAATCACTAAAAAAACACATTTCACTTTTGTTTAGCGGAAAGCTCCACGCCGCTCTCTTCGGCCCTAAGGGTAACCGGTTTACGCATTGGGTAGCTGCTAACAGAAGGGGGCTGCAGTGGGCTGTCCTAATCGTACTTACACTCATATTACTGATTGCCAGGCTGACTCTCGGCTCCCTTCTTGCCTACGTACTGCTACTGGTAGCACTGATTCTGGCAATCGAGGTTATTGCCGGCAGCCAAGACTAAGGGGCTACAACCTGTTGCCAAATTACCACTGAAGTTATATAGTTTATGTAGAAAAACTAAGGAGGAATCTTTATGGCAAGCACGCGGGATTTGGAAATGGCTGATAAAGGCTATTTTTACTGGCGTGGTGGGCTGGGCATTTTGCTCGGTATTTTAGTCTTGGTTTGGCCAGGGCTAACGGTCTTAACATTAGTAACGTTTCTAGCCATCTGGCTTTTGCTGATTGGCATAATCAGCATCGTCGGCGGCATTACCAGCATCAAAAAGGGCGGCTGGGGCTGGGTTGGTTCAATCCTGCTGGGAATTTTGGAACTAGGAGTTGGCGCTTATTTGGTCCAACGTCCCCAAGTCACTGTTCTAACAATAATCTCCCTTATGGGGATTATCTTCGTGGCTCAGGGATTCGTATTCCTAATCAATAGCTTCCTAGAGCCAGGCGTCAGCGGTGGAAGGCGTATGCTTTCAATCCTTCTAGCTATCCTATCAGTGATAGCCGGAATCTGGATTTGGCGCTACCCTTACCACGGTACTTTGGCATTCGTTTGGCTATTGGGTCTTTACCTGATAGCGTCAGGCGGCATGCTAATAGCTATCGGTGCGGAAAAAGACTAATCAAACTACACAAAAAGAAAAAACGGGGCAAAACAGCCCCGTTTTTTTATTATCTGCCTCTAGTTACTTAAGCCTGGTTAGGTGCGTAATGCCCAGCAGGACTAATACTGCCATAACGGTGGCTCCGACAAAGGCCGCAATCGCGACATATTGAGCTAACATCCCAAACGTCCAGTATGCGTAACCGTCCCCTAACAGTACCCCCCTGAGCGTCTCGCCCTGGAACAACGCTTGTTTTTGGGCCTGGAGTTTTGCGTTAGTCGGGTCTTTTAGAGCAGCCGAGCTTACTTCCGCATAAGTTTTTCCGCCTGCGACCTTCTCTAGGTGCTTGCCTATGAACTCATTGGCGTATGCCTTAGCTTTAGGGCCATTATCAACCAATTGCCCCGCGTACTGTTGAAGGCCTGGGAACTCCGTAGGGTCAAGTGCCGGACTGCCCTTGGCCGGGAAGTAAATTCTTTGAGCTGAGAGCTCATTATGAACACTTGTGGTAGCGAAACTATAACCCCACCAGGCTAGGCCGCCAATTACTACCAGCATTACTGTGGTCGCCAGACCTAGTAGAATAAATACCTTATCGATTGTCTTTCGTTGTGTTTTAGCCATTTTAGTCCTTTTTATTGTACTTGTTAGTCATCGTCATTATGACTAATAAATAGGCACTAGTCCATAGCGCTTAAGCTTGGATAACCACCGCTTTGGTTTCATTCATTTTTTTCCAGCGATGGATGCAACCAATCCAACAGCAAGGTCGGCGCTTCCCTTCAAGCAATTCTGTTATCGTACGCTCGATATGATTTTTTCTTGTTTTAGGTTTCTTGGTGGATATAGTCCAACAAATCCATTCATTGCGCGCCAGAGGCGTCAGGTCATCCCACCGCTCTAGCGCGGATTTGTCAGAAGACAGCGCCTCACGTAAATCCGCCGGCATTTTATGCATCATTCCAGTAGCGATTGCTTTCTTAGTCATAGGTATATTTTATCAAGATTATTAGTTACTTTGTGTCGTGGAAAGCGAGGATGGCACTAGTTCTAGCGTGGCTCCGGAGGCCGGCGAGAACCCGAGAAAGCCCAGTGGGCTTTTGAGTTCACGCTAGATAAGCTCGTGTTATCTCAAAACAAACTCAGTCTGTACGATATTCAGTATAGTTTAGACGCTGAGGTTCGAGTTTTGTTCTTTGGAACAAAAATGTCTTTTCACATTCCCACTGGGAGTTTGAAAAGACATTCTGGCTCACCACAATAGAGGAAGTTATAACTGTGATTAAGCTAGATATGGAACCAA
>CAZPFQ010000005.1:0-26320 GCA_964585885.1 uncultured Candidatus Saccharibacteria bacterium
AGGTTGGACGACATTATACTTTTCTAAAAACACGCCGTGTTTGTTAAACCAATCTAAGTTAGTCTTTAGCCACTTCATAGCTATGCGCCGGGCATCGTCATCGTAGCCATAGCGCTGAAGGCCCTTTACGGCTAGGAAATGTAGCGGCGCCCATCCGTTGGGATAGGCCCACTGAGTTGGTATTGCTCCCGGTACGAATTGTCCTATCTGCACGCTATCAGTTACTGATAGGCCGCCCTTGTTTTCGAACTTTTTCAGGTTTTGTACTAGCTTAGCCGCCTTCTCTTTATCTGCCAGGCCAGCCCACATACTGTAGTATCCGGCCAATGAGTTGACCCGAGCTCTTTCTTTCCTGACGAAATTATAATCATAATAAAAGTTGCGCAGGTTGCTCCACATAAGTTTATTCATTTCCGTTTGCCTGTGGTGGGCCAGTTTGTCCCATTTTTCAGCTTTTGCGTGGTCACCGAGAAGGCGCTGTGTCAGCGCGAAGTCGGTCTCGTATTTATAAAGCAATGAGTTTAGGTCCACCGGTAAATAATCGAGGCAGTGGTGAGAAAATCGCGTCGTTAGGTCCCAGCCGCTTTCGGCCTCGGCCAGGTCATTGAGGTAATTGATGTCGTAGTAGCGACTAAGTCCTTCGTATACTTGCCGGGCATTGGGCTTTTCGGTACCCATCCATACGTGGTGATACTCATCTTCGGCTATTTGCATGGATTCTGCCAGCCAATGCTTGCTCATTCCATAGGCGCCATGCACATCCAAAATAAAAGAGCTCAAGAAAGGCGGGTGCGAGCGGCCCATCAGATAGGTCCGCGAGGCGTTGGGAATTATTTTGAAGCGCTTATACAGGCTTAAGAGATCCTCTAAAATCCCGACTACCAACTCCTTATGCTGAGTATCTAGCAGTCCTTGGCTCATAAAATAGCTGTCCCAGTAGTAGAGTTCGTTGAAATCGAAGCCATGTCCTTCCTCGAACGACGGTACAAGGTATGGCTTGGGCAAGCCAATCAAACTATCAGTATCCTTCGGATTGTAGCGTGTTAGTTTTGGCCAATACTCAGCAATGTATTGCCGGGCGGCTTTCACATCATCACTACTCAGCTCTGTGTAATTTTTCCTGGGTCGAAGTGTTATTTTTTTGGTTAGGCTTTTTGCTTTAAGCAGTACCACATTATCAGCCTACGCCCACCTCTTTCCGTCGTCAAGGAATGAAAAGCCCGGCAGCTTGCTCGCAATAATAGCGGCGTAACTGCCGGGTGGTACCCGGATGCCCCGCACATAGCTGGACAGCTATGTGCGGGGCGGTGGAGCTCTTGGCGCTACCTGGCATATGATTCTTTAAGCGGGTGAAGGGCCGCAGACAAACTGACGAAGGTTGTTACGCCGCTCGGCGCGCTTGAGCTTCTCAGTTTCCGGCATCCCAGCCTCGTCCAGCAGAGCATTGAGTTCCTCAGCCGAAACACCTCGTAGTCTCAGCTCTTCGCAACAAGCGTCGAACAGAAACTGAGCGTTCTTGCCACCGCTAATGAGGTTGAATACTGCCTCAGCGGCCATCTCACGATTTGACAGGGGCATTACCGCCTCCTTGCATGGGTTGTGGATGTGCTCCCGATTACCAAAAAGAAGGCAATCAGGTTTTCTCGTTTGGAGTAAGTCCGGTCCGGGCTACCGGTGATTTGTTACCCCACCCCGATGTTTCAGCTGGGAGCGCAAAACAGCAGGGTGAAGTAACAAAAGCGTCATGTTCGAAATAAAAAGATCCGGACTGCTTTTGTCCGGATCTTTGTTCGATGCTTTTTCTTGTTTTTCGGTACTAAGGCAAAATGGACATCAGCAGGGCTGGCTCATTCGAGCCAGAATGAAGCTAATTGTCCTATATTGCGCTTGCACCATAGATACTTTTATAGTCTATTGAACTTATTATGGCAAGCTTAAAATAGCTTTTTGGCTATATATTGTGGAAATCTCAGCATTCAATCGGATTGAGTATGAATAATAGGTGCCGCTAGACTGCTCTGTTGTTGATACGCCGGTAGCCTTTTAGTGTTCTGCCCAGATTTGAAAGGCTAGCTTTACCGGCTACGGCTTTTTTATCCTCGTTGACGGCCTCGGGGTCCATAACCAAGATATGGCCGCCCTCGCCTATTTGTATAAACTGCTTGTCTTCCAGTTTGTTGACAATATGCGTCACTGTTTCGCGCGTTAAATTGACCAAGTTCGCCATTTCTTGATGGGTTATCCTGAACTTAATACGCCTATAACCACTCTCCTCTTCCCCATAGTATTCTGCCAAGAATTTTAGGGCTCTTTCAACTTTATCTACTGCATTGTCATAAGACAGTACCTCCATCTGCTCAACCATCCGCTGCATCAATCTAACCCCGGCTTTGCGAGCCACCTCCATATAATCTTTGTCAGCTAAGAATCTATCTATTATTTCCTCATAGGTTCCGTAAGCCGCCTCCACATCACTCAACGCGTCGTAAAAATACCGAGTCACTTCAGCCTGGACTAGCGGCAGCGATTCTCCGGGCCCAATGATTGCCATCGTCCGCTCGTTACCTTTTGAGGTTATGTTATACATCCTCGCGTAACCGGAGATTATGTAATAAACCCGCTCAGCCTTGTCTCCCTGATAAAGGATCATGTGCTTAGGGGGGAAATGCCTATACGGAAGGCCGTTAAATAGGTCTGCGATAGACTTTTTTTGTACGGTCTCGTCAGCTTTCTTCTCCGTTGGCCGACCCGTCATACCCGGATTCTATCATTATATTGGCGTATAAAAATGTGATAAATATAACATTCTCGAACAAAAAAACACCATCCTAGAAGATGATGCGTTTTTGGTGGAGCTGGCGGGCAATGAACCCGCGTCCGATCGTTGATAGGTTTAGTGACTACAGGCTTATACCGTTTAAATATCTTTGCCCTGTTTGCAGGAAACGGTCAAAAACGTACAAGGCGCAATCCAGGAAATCTTGGCTAAATACCAGCGGATTACTGGCACTTAGAGCAACCAGAAAATATGGCGCGCTGACTAACTATCCGGCGTCATAAGCCGCGCGGTCCACGTAATTAAACGCGGACTGTTGCTAGAGCTAACTGGTTGAAAGGATTCAACATAGCTAACTTTTCGCGAATAGATGTTTTGGCATCTAAGGTTGTTAATCCGGCTAACGTGCAGATCAATCCGGCCTGCCACTTCAACTTATCAAGGTACGACCGTCGAGCTAATTCAGCCCCCGAAAAACCACGACAAATCGTGGATTATCGGCGAGTGATTTAACATCGCTGATAGTAAGTATTATACCATAAGTATCTTACTCAGACAATGGAGGCTAACAGATTGTTTATAGCGTGCTCGAAGGCTTTGGCTTCTGATGTACTTAGAAGCCTCGATAGCTCTTTTTGCTGGGCATTCAGCAGACGCTGGGCGCCCTCAAAAGTCCGTTTGCCTTTAGAAGTCAGCACTACTTCTTTTTGGCGCTTATCTTTAGGGTTATTTTTGACATTCACCAGGCCGTGGCGCCTCATTAATTTTAGCTGTCGGCTAACATTGGCCTCTGTTTGCCGCAACATAATAGCTACTCCGCGTTGAGAGTAGGCTACTTTAGTGTTAAGAACCGATAGTATTCTTACCTGCGATAAACCCACTTTCATCTCCGATTGTAAAAGTTCATCAGTCATATGTTGTAAAACAAACATCAAATGGTGCAGGGAAGTAGGCGACCCCGACTTCGATAATGGTTGTGCTTTCATGCCCTTAAAGTATCAGAGGGATACTTAACAAGTCAAGCATTTATAGGGCAGGGGTTAAAGTAGGCTGTTGATGTCTGAACTCATCTGCTCGGGATTGAGATCGCTATCAATATTTGATTGGTTCAAAGTATTTTCCGCGGCCTTTAGGTCTGAGACATTGGTAATTGCCGGTACCACAACTTTAGACGTTACCGTTATTTCCGGCTCCGATGACGTCTGATTCTTAGACACGTAATAGCCTACCCCGGCTACTGCCGCAAACAGAACTAGAAGTAACAATGAAATATGCGCCAAGCCGGACTGGTTCTCAGAAGTTGTGGATATATTCCTCATTTTGCTACCTTTTAATTATCCGATTGGCCTGAGCTAGTTTCGGCGGCCTGATGTACTGCCTTTATTAAGTTTACTAGTGCGCTCCGGTAATCCTTAAGTGATGTACGCGTGGCTTTTAGGCCTTCTTTAAAGGCGCTAGCGTTGGCGGCAACCGTTGATTTAGAACAATCAACACTAAAATCCAGGTCCTGCAAAGCTATTATCGCAGCGTCAGCATCATCACTGTATAGGTCTGCCCGGCTGATAAGTGTGTCGTAGTCTGCCACGTCAAGTTGCTTATTTTGCTTGAAGGCTTTTACTTTCTCGTAAATCCGATCAAACACAGTTTTATGCTTATTGGCGTGTTTTACCGCATTGTCCATCCGCCGCTGTAGTCCGGTTTTTCTGGCTTCACAAGCTTTCATACGAAACTCTTTGCTTCTCTCTTGACCTTTGGCGCGCATGTTCTCGACAAATTGTTGCCCGCTTTTTTTAAACTCTTCTGTTAGGCTTTGGCTCTCTGCTTCGGCCGTAGATGAACCAGACGAATCGCCTGAATTTGATGTCTCTAGTCTTTTGCAGATGCTACTATCGTCTCCATAGCGTTGGGCGCACACAAAGTGTTGAGAAAACCCCGATGCTGGGCGGCCGGTCATTGACGCACATAAAACCACAAAAAGCATTGCTGAAAAAAGCAGCCTCTTATTGGTCTTCAAAATTTTTGGGGTTCTATTTGTTTTTGATTTCACGATTATAGTCTTACACCAAAAATTATAACCTGAGAGTGAGATCAGTCAACCAGGCCCAGGCTTTCAGCGGCTTGCGTAATGCTTTGCCACTGTTTGAGGTTTAGTTCCTGCGGCCTTCTGCTCGAATCTATTCCTGCCTTGCTCAATAACTCGTCAGCTTGTTCTTTATCCAGATGCAGGCCGCCGGCTAACGAACTACGTAGTTTTTTGCGCTTTTCGCTAAACCCCGCTTTGACCATTTTGAAATATTTATCACTATCAAGATGATGAAGCAACGGTTTGGCGTGTCGTCGCAAAATCACTACCTGCGAGTCCACCTTTGGTTGCGGTTCGAACATAGACGCCGGCACCAGCGTTCCAAGCGCTGCATCGTAATATAACTGGACCGATATAGCTAAAACGCTCATGTTGCCCGGTTTGGCACACACCCTTTCAGCGACCTCCTTCTGCAATAGCAATACCATCATTCGTGGCGAGTTGGGCGACTCAACTAGGCTTTGCAAAATACTACCTGTCAGGTAGTACGGGATATTGGCCACGACCTTATAGCTATCCGGTAGCTGGTTTAAGTCAAACTTCAGTATATCGCCGTTTACTACGCTTAGCGTCGACTCGGCATTTTTCCCCGAATGATTGGAAATGCGGGCGGGTAGGTCTTTTGCCAGCTTTGTGTCTAGCTCAACGGCTATGACGTGGCTGGCTTGACCCAGTAAACGCCGGGTCAAGTGGCCAAGGCCTGGTCCGACTTCCAAAATGGTGTCAGCATGTTTTATTTCGGCGGCTTCAACGATTGCTTCAAGCGCTTGCTCATCAGTAAGCCAGTATTGGCCGAGTGATTTGTTAGATGTCACCATTACCAGAAGTGGTAGGCCAGCCAGTGGTTATACGCCCCGGCCCAGCCACCGTAAGTCCCTTGGGCATAACTGCTGCACCACCTCAGCTGGGTAATAGGGTTGGTTTTCCAGTCACTCCCGGCCGACGACATTTTACTGCCCGGAGTTGATTGGCAAAGGCCATAGCCGCCATATGGGGGTACGCCGTGGTACGCCGGACAGCTTCCCCACTCTCCCTGGGCCTTGGTCGGACACCAGCCGGATTCTCGGCTGACAATATAGTTAACAAATGCGTAATCACCGCTACTTATCCCCGCGGATTTCATAAGGCCAGATTTATCGCCGGCGATATCAATTGTGGTACCCTTAGCAATTATTTTCGGTACCGGTGGCTCGATAATTGCCTGCTGAATAAGCTTGCGAACTGGCGGTTTCCCTTTTTGTTCAGTTACAAGATAGGTTGATAATTTCTTTCCGGGCGAGCCTTTTTGGCGCACTACGGTTGTACCGAAGCTTAAGCTCGGGTCGGAGACCGTCTGCTCTGGTATAGGGGCCGGCTCCTCTACGGTTACCACGCGCGAGCCTTTAGCCAGGATGAATATCGGCATATGCGACTTAATTGGCGTATCAAGGGCTGGGTTCACGGTTTCGCCGTTTTCGAGTTTGATTTGTTTTTCGGACAATAAGCCAGACACCGTTTTGGCTTGAGTGTATGTATTTACCTTTGTTCCGTAGAGATTTAGAGCAATAGGCGTAGCCCGTGATACGACTACCTTTTCGCCGATAATATTTTCTTTCAGGCTACCCTGATCAAAGGTAGCGATGTCTTCAGCCTTGACCCTCAGCCCGGCGTCCTCGGCTACCACTCGCGGGCTGCGTTGGGCGGTTAGAGTCACGGTCTTGTTATCGCCGTCAACTACCACCACCGGGCGCGCGCGGTAAATATTAATCCGGAAGTTGTCTTCGACTATTGGTGTGTCGACGGTTGGTTCGACCACGTCTTGTGGTATTAGCTGCAAGCCTAGCCGATGAACCAGCTCGCCGACCGTGAGTGCTTTGGTATCAAGAACCTGCTTTTTGCCACCGTCGTATAAATAGACAATATGCGCATCGCTGGGCCGGAAACTAGCACTGCTACCATGCCCCACCCATATGGCGATGGCGACGCAGATGCCTATTAGTAAACCCAGGAGGGGGACAATATAGGGGCGCCTCTCAAGATGTTGTTTGCCTCGGTGGCGAAGTTTTTTCATACGATACTCATTCTAGCTTAGTAATCGGTGCGAAAGCGATGTTTAGCCGCCTGGTGCCCTTGGTTTTAAAGTTAATAGTTGCCGTCTCTCCTTGGATTTCCAGCACAGTGCCGATACCAAAAAGCTCGTGCTTCACACCGTCGCCCTCGGCTAGTTCCGGCACATACCGGGGCTCAGCGGCCTCCGGTGGCGAAGATTCTGTTATCGGTGATACACTGCCAGATTCCAAATCCGCTAAAAAGCGGCTCGGTGGGCTGTGCTGAAGACCTCCGTAAAGCATTCTCGATGATGCATATGTTAGGATAAGTTCTTCCTTGGCACGAGTCATGCCGACGTACATAAGTCGTCTTTCCTCTTCCATTTCGTCAGCATCATAAAGGGCTCTGGAGTGTGGAAATACCGACTCCTCAAGACCGGTTATAAATACGCAGGGGAATTCAAGTCCTTTTGCCGAGTGAAGCGTCATCAGCGTAACGGTGTCGTTAGACAAATCCGTATTATCTAGGTCACTCACCAAAGCTACTTCTTCCAAAAAACCGCTCAGCCCAACAGCCTGATACTCACCGGCAACACTTAGCAGTTCCTTGACGTTTTCGCTCCGGGCCTCGCCCTGGATGGTGCCATCCTGGAGATAGTCGAGGTATTCCAGGCGCCGCAATAGTGTTTCTATCAACGCCGCCGGGCTTAGTTCTTCCATTTGAGCTCTGAAGCTTACAACCAGGTCGGCCAGCTCGATGAAACCCTTTTTGGCCTTGGGTGTTAACGGCTCACAGGCGGCAACATTACCGAGCGCTTCTAGCAAGCCAAGTTTCTGCTTAGCTCGCCAGCCGGCGAAAATATCCAGCGATCTAGTGCCGATACCCCTAGTAGGAACATTGACAACCCGCCCAAAGCTAACAAAATCTTCCGGCTGAAAAAATAGTCTTAGGTAGGCCATTATGTCCTTAATCTCTTTGCGCTCGTAAAAGCGTACACCGCCAATAATTCGGTAAGGAACCCCGTGGTGCACGAAGGCTTCTTCGATTGCCCGGCTCTGGGCATTTGTCCGATACAGCACCGCGTAGTCTTTGTAGGTGCGGGCTTTGATGTCAGTGGCTGACCGCACGCGCTGAATAATTCTCTCAGCCTCGGCTCGTTCTGAGCCAACCTGAATTATTTGTACAGGTGTGCCGCCCTTGGCCGCCGTCCACAGCTTTTTGTCACTGCGCTGGCGGTTATGGGTTATTACCTGGTGGGCGGCATCTAAAATGCTCTTACTACTGCGGTAATTTTGCTCGAGTTTGATAACGGTACAGTTTGTAAAATCGTGTTCGAAATTTAGTATGTTGCGGTAATTAGCCCCACGCCAGGAGTATATGCTCTGCCAGTCATCGCCGACTACGGCGATGTTGCGGTGAGCCGCTGTAAGCAAACGTATCAGTTGGTATTGTGCGGCGTTCGTATCTTGGTATTCGTCAACCATTACGTACTTGAACTGTCTTTGCCATTTAGCCTGAACTTCTTCTTGACGGTTTAGTAAATCGACCGTCCGGCCAATGAGATCATCAAAATCCAGGGCTCTGGCTTCTTTGAGCATGATTTCATAGAGCGGGAATACCTTGGCGGCGGCGTGGGCGGCAGGACTGTTAGCGTAGGAGCTAAATTCTTCACTTGAAACCATTTCATTTTTCGCACCGCTAATAAGCGAAACTAAAAGGCCCGGTGGAAAACTTCGCTCATCAATGCCGGCTTTTCTGCTAGCTTGTTTGACTGCAGTCAAACGGTCACCCTCGTCCCAGATTACAAAATTACGCGGGATACCGAGCGCCTCGCCGTCTTGTCGCAAAATACGCACGCAAATAGCGTGGAAGGTGCCCATAAAAGGCAGTCGGTTATGCTCAGCCGCGCTCGCTCCAAGCAGCTTCGAAATCCGTTCGCGCATCTCACCGGCAGCTTTATTAGTAAATGTAACCGCTAAGATATTGAACGGCGTGGCCTTATTGGTAGCCAAAATATAGGCTATACGGTGCGTTAGGGTTTTGGTCTTACCGGAACCAGCACCGGCCAATATCAGCATAGGTCCTTCGGTGGTCTCTACAGCTCGCCGCTGTTCCGGGTTCAACCCCTTTAAAAGTGCTTCTAACACCTAGTAATTATAGCAACTTGGGTTACGCGACAACCAAGCTGTCCACGCCTTAGCAACTTACGGGGAGTTTTTATTGGGCTGGCGCAGCGCTAAGGCTATCTATAAGTTTTTCGACTTCCTTGCTATTGGCCATAGTGGCGTCCTTTGCCCTCAGAACCGACAGGTCGCTGGCATTGCGCAGGTTAACGCTGTAAACATTTCCTAGCGTTTTACCATCTACGTCTTTAGTCTTTTGCTGGACTATCATAAAGTCGGTAATTTTGGTGGCGTCAGTCAACGGACCAGTATTGCAAATTACTGTGCCTGGTGTATCTATGCCGCCGCTAGTTGTAAAGGACAGTGTTGATTTATAGATTTTGCCGTCGTTAGTCCCTTTACACCACTGCAGAAAGTCATAGTACATTGCGGTTCTGCTAGTTGGCAGGTATTTGGATGAAGTGATGGCAATTTGAACATCTTTGTTCTTAGAGAAATTGACAATATAAGCATGGGTACCGTCGGATTTTTGGCTGGCGCCGCGCTTGCTATATCCGGAATCTTTGGTTGTCGTGGGTGTCCCCCATTTTGTTGGATAAGAAAAAACAATCGTCGTTCCTACCGGCTGGTAATCGTCGTAACCGCTCGGTTTAGTCGGTTGGGGTGTAGGAGTAGCCGGCGGAGTAGTCACAGTAGCGGAGGTTTGCGAAGGAGTGACGCTACTATGGCTAAAAATGTGAAAAGGCATGATGTCAGTCTTGGCGTCAAGGCCGGCGTAAATTGAAGCCATGACCACTAGTGCCAATAATGCCCATACCCACGCTCTTGGTTTATTTTTGTATGACGCGTGGCCGGCGGGTACATCTAAAGGATCATTGGGCGGAACAGGGTCCTGCTCCCTAGAAACAATAGTGCCAGGCGGTAATTGCGCCGACTGGTCATCGGCCAGCAAAGTTGAGGATGCCGGTGGACTCAGAATCGGCTCGGTTGTAGTCTGGGGAGTATTCTGAGGAATGTTGTTGGGCGCGGGCATATTGTTATTCGCAGTCATGCCGGCCGTTGTTGTCGGTGCTAGTCCTATAGGTTCTGCCGCTTGAGCTTTATCAGAAGCTATAGTGTTACTACCGAAATCCATTGCCGAAACCGCGGCAACAGGCGCCAGTGACGGATTGTTTTGATGCGGAGCTGATACGTCGCCTAGTGCTGGCATGTTCTGTGGTTGAGCCGGCTGGGCGTCAGCTACTTGCGGTTGTGTCTTGGGGCCAACGCTCACCGGAATCATTACCCCGTCGGTTTCTTCTATTATCATTGGGTCGGGCATCTGAGGATGATGCCCCACAATCACTGGTTTACCTGTAGCGTCGGGAGCCGTATGATTTGGCCTACTAACATCAAAGAATTTCTTTTCTTCGTCTTCGCTCATGATTGTTCCCCCTCCTCCTGATTTCTTTGCCAACGGCGGGTGCCGTCGACTATTCCCGCAAAACTGTGATAATTCAAGCTAGCGCCACCGACCAAAAAGCCATCCACTCCGGGTATGTCCAAAAATCCGCTTATCACTTCGGGTACGACGCTGCCGCCATAGAGCACCCTAATGGCTTTGGCTGCCTTCGGCCCGAAGACGTCACTGACGTACTGGCGAATATAGTCTACTGCCATAGCCGCTTGGTCAGGCTTGGCCACGTCGCCAGTGCCAATGGCCCACACCGGTTCATAGGCTATCACGACGTCTCGGACTTCTTTAGCCGTCAAGTTGCTAAAAGCTGTCATCAATTGGTCGTGTAGAACCTGTTTGGTCTCTTCGTCTTTTCTCTCCGTAGCCGTCTCACCGACACAGAGTATTGGTATCATTTCGTTACGAATCGATGCCGCTACTTTGTCGCGTACCATGTCGAGGTCCTCGCCAAAAACGTGGCGGCGTTCACTGTGCCCGACTATCACGTAATGGACTAGGTCGCGCAACATTGTGAAGCTTACTTCACCGGTAAACGCTCCTTCGTCGCGCCAGTAGGCGTTCTGAGCCGCTAATCGAAACTTTCGTCTGTCAATCTGCAGACTAAGCGGTTGAAGCGTCAGCATGCTAGGCGCCAAGACCACTTCAATATCGCGGTGAATTTTAATCCGTTCCTGCAAACGGTGGACGAGTATGCTGGCTTGAGACGTATTAAGATACATCTTCCAATTTCCGACAATAAGAATTCTTCGCATAGCCACCCTGTTTTATTGCTTAAGCTTATTCTACACGATAGCACCGAGGTCTATCTAGCGACTTTTTGCGGTTACTTGTTTTGCAGAGATTCAACACCAGGTAATTTCTTGCCCGACATAAGCTCTAGCGCCGCACCCCCGCCCGTTGAAACGTGATCGAAATCTTCAACCATTCCTTCAGTTTCAACATATGCCGCCGTGTCGCCGCCGCCAACTAAGCTAAATGGCCGGCTAGGGTGTTTATTGTGCGGCCCGATTATCGCCTCGGCCACCACTCGTGTACCATGGGCAAACGGCGCCTCACTGCCCGAAACAGCCTTTACTTCAGCCATGCCCAGGGTTCCGTTCCAAATTATAGTCTTAGCTAGCCCAACAACTCCTGCAACCCGCCCGGCACTAACAGGGCCGATATCCAAAATAGCCTCGTCTCTGCCGACGGTATAGGCTGCTTGTTTTGGCAGCTTGGGGTAGGCCTGAATGTCCGACAAAGAATGCGCCGCCAAATCTACAACTCTAGTCGGTGCGCGGCCATCATTGGATTTAGAAACAACGGCGTCCACTGGCAATAGGAAATTGAACGGCTGTTTGGCCGCCTTAGCTTGCGCTTTCTTTAGAAGCTCTTTAGCCACGCCTAGGTCGGCTTTATCATAAAGGCTACTACCGATGCCATAGCCTTCTATCCTTAAAAAATTATTGGCCATAGCTCCGCCAATAGCTACGCAGTCCGACATTTCTATCAGGCGATGGAGAACTTCCAGCTTATCGCTTATCTTGGCACCACCAATTATCGATACCAGCGGCTTTTCCGGGCTTTTCATAACCCGATTGATTGTTGCGACTTCCTTTTCCAATAGCAGCCCGGAGACTGACGGTAGCAGTTTGGTGATGGCGTCGGTGCTGGCGTGTGCGCGGTGGACTACGCCGAAGCCATCTTGTACGAATATGTCAGCTTTTGTAGCGTTAACTAATTCCTTCGCGAAACTCGGGTCATTTTTTTCTTCTCCTTCGTGAAAGCGTAAATTTTCCAAAACCATAACGCCGCCCGGCCCAAGATTTTCGACCGCGTCTTTTGCCTCAGAGCCAATGCAGTCCGGGGCAAACCAAACGCGCCTATCGAGCAATTTACCCAGATGCTGAGCCACCGGCCGCAGGCTTTGGTTTTTGTCGGGCCCTATTGGTCGGCCCAGGTGTGAAATGATTATCAGTTTGGCGGGTTTCTTGCTTAGGATGTATTCGATAGTAGGTAGGCTCTGCTTGATGCGATAATCGTCAGATATTCTACCGCCCGCCACCGGCACGTTATAGTCCGCCCGCAATAGCACTCGTTTGCCGGCAAATTTTACGTCCTCGATTGTTTTTTTATTAAACCCCACCATTTTATTATCTTTAGTATGTCAAAATCTTCGGTCAAATACTATCTGTTAATAATAGCTTGGTGACCCCTACGGGAATCGAACCCGTGTTGCCAGGATGAAAACCTGGTGTCCTAGGCCACTAGACGAAGGGGCCGAACGGGATTATTTTACCATTTTGGTATCAAAAAACCTCCGGCTGTCCGAAGGTATTGATATCTCTCCACTTCTAGGTCTCTTCGTTTCGAGCGGTCAGTCAATGCTCTAATGGTTACCCTAGCACATTTTGGTCAACTTGACCAGTGTTTATGCACAGGTTTGGCTGCAAGGAGAGCTCTCCAACCTGAGAACTCTCCTTGCAAGAGGAGCTTTTTTCAGCTCCCCTGCAAGTTGTGTTTGTTTAGATGCGTGCCCGACGCACGTTCCAGATGTAGTGGCCTATACCAGCCAGCGAGCTAACACCAGCAAAAATTGCAAGTGTGCTACCGGCACCAGTGTTAGGCAATGGTGCAGGCGGTGTAGCGGGCGGGGTAGTAGACTCTGACTCCACAGTAACTTGCTTGGTGCAGGTTTCACTAGGAGTAGTGCTACCGTGGTCAGTGTTAACCACAGAACTTACGGTGTAAGTACCAGGTGTAGACTGATTGAAGTGGTAGATAGCACTTGTTGCGCTGGTGCTGACACTAGAAGTATCAACAACCTTACCATTCAGAGTAGCTGTAAAGCCGTAGCTCTGGATGGTGGCATTAGTAGCACTTCCATGAGCCGTAAAGTCGAACTGAGTGCGGCTCACTTTGTCCACGTCCATACCTGTGCAGGCAAACTGTATCTGCGGCTGTTCAACCTCAACCTTTACACGGAAAGTAGCGTAACCGCTAAACTCACCGCAGCCCTTAACTTCACCGTTAGGGTGGTAGGTTCCAACTAGCGTACCGCCGTTAACCAAATCATCGCTTATCGATGTGTCGACGAAGTTGGTTTTAAGCTTGGCACTGCCAGCTACGTAGTTGAGCTTGAAAGCTTTGCTGCCCACGAAATCCATTGTCGAAAAGACGGTTTGCGGGGTAGCGTTGTCGGCGGAGATGAATGCTTTTAGTTCTTGGCTAGCTGCCGGACCAGTAGGCATGTTCACCTTGACCTTGGTGTTTTGTGACACTAGGTTTAGGTTCGAAGCAGCATTGTTGTGAAAGTAAACCGAAACGACTAGTTCCTCGTTATCGGTCACATTTACTTTTGTCGAATAGGTGCTTGTTGAGGCGTTAGCGTCACGAGCTTTAACTATGTAACGCTCATCACCCCAAACGGGGTTGTCGGTTATCGAGTTAAAAGTGACGTAAGTCGCCGGTTTGGCCCAGGTAAATGTCGGTCGGTCAGGGCCCCAGGTAACTGCAGCGTAAGCAATTGATGCAACCACAGCAGTTGTAACTACGCCCAAGCCCAAAAAACCGGCCAGGCGTTTGCTGAATGTATTCATATGTAGGTCTCCTTTCATAGAGATGTTACGCGAACCATGTTTTCAATATTCAAATCCGCTTATTTTAGATGTCGGGCACAATTTGTTAATGCTTGCAAACCGGATCATGAGAGATTTTGAGATGAGGGGGAGCGCGGTTGCGCTCTACCCCTCAGGGCTGGAGGAGCTTTTCAGCTCTAGATAACCCTTCGCGAGTAGTGGGAGGGGCACTAACGTGCCCCTCCCACAGTTCCTCCCTCTGGGCTACCGTTACGGTAGCGGCGGAGGTGGCTGGGACTTCTTGGCTGTGACCTGCGTTGAGCAGGTGGCCGAGCCGCCAGCTTGGAAAACAACCTTGGCGCTGATGGTATAGCTACCTTCAGCACCGTAGGTGTGACTTGCCTCGAGGCCCGGTGAAGATGCCCCATCTCCCCAGTTGATGGTACTTTGCGGACCAGCACTGGGATCGGACACCCCAACCATCGCTGTGTAGGTCATGCCGTCTTTCCCCTGGATAGGGGTAATCAGACATGACCGGCTAGGCGGTGGAGGAGGCGGGGGCGGGGGCGGCGGCGCCGGAGGAGGCGGAGGCGGCGGCGCCGGAGGAGGACTCGGGGGCGGTGGTGTAACAGGCGGTGGGGGCTTCACCGGGGGTGGAGCCTCCACGCAACTAAGCTGCGCTGACGCCTTTGCAGACGCCTTTGCCGCTACCTGGGCGAAGATCTGGCTTGCAACTTCACCTTTTGATTTCACCCATAGTTTGAGCGAAATCATGACCTGGGCCGAAGCACTAGCCTCAGCCCAACCGCACACGGCCTCAACATGAACGCGAGCCTTGGCTGTAATCAGCACGCGCACGCTCGCGAACGAGCGCACCATGATGACCCTGCCGACAACTACGTGATACGGCGGCTTCTTTGCAGAAGCCACGTTACCGCAGTTGCGGCCGGTTGTACCGCCGGCTACCTTGACCCAACCCGTCTTTGACTTGTGCGACGGGCAGAGTTTGGCTGGAATCGGGTCCCAGAAGCTGAACGACTTACCGTCCTGCCCATGGCCCGAGTTCCAGAACCCTCCCTTTGTCCAGTAGCAACGAGGGGAGCTCACCTTCACGCTCGGTGTAACGAGCATGTCAGCGAGAATGACGACGCGGCCCTCAGCAACGTCCTTAGACGATGCCTTGGCACCCACGATCTGCGCCTTGACGTCCTTCGACTCCACACATGCAGTAGGCGTAGTGCTGGTCGGAGGACAAGACGAAGAACTGGCGGAGAGCGCTGTGCTCGCCGAGATGAGACCCATGACCACCGCGAAGGTGGCCATCAGGCAGAAGTACTTAAGGTACTTAGCCATTTGTGATCACCTCCAAGTGATCGAATGGGCCTGTGCGGCTGGCTGGCCTTGCCAGCCACACAGGTGCTTTGTTGAGCGCCCAAGCGATATATGGTTATCGCCTAAGCGCTCAACAAAAGCAGACAGAAATTAACGAAGAGTTGTAAAACTCCAGCAAGAGCTCAAAGAGCTCTCATGATCCGGTTTGTCAATTTGCACCCCACCTGAGATTGGTATTTCACTCCACCAAGCGAGGATGCAATAACATTACCACAATAAACGAAAATAGTCAAGGCTTTTAAGCAACTTATGCTTGTGCTGTGCAAATATATTGCCGCGTAAGTATATAAATGAAAAACCCTCAGACGCCGTTAGGGCGAACGAGGGTTGAAACAAGACTGCAAGCAGCTGTGGCGGGACCGTCCGGAGGCGAGGGAGAGGGCTCTCTCAAGCCACACCGGAAAAGGTCCCGCCAGCCGTCGTCGGCCACGTCCAGGAGGCCGGCGAACTCATCGAACACTAAAGCATTCAACAAAAAAAGTTGCCGTGCGGCCCTCTGGCAGGCAAGAGCCGCACGGCCGGCCATCCCCGAGTAAATTGGACTCGTGGATGCCGCCTCGGCGCAGCGTTAGGGGGTCGTGGGCGCGCGCCAAGCATGAAATATTGGCGGGGCTTCTTCCCTGCGGAGGAAGAAATGCAGCCCCGCCTCTCTCACCGACCGGGAGGGAATAATCGAGCGGCGAGAACTTAGAAACCTTTGGGCCGGAGGGCGGTAGAGGTTCTTTACGAACCTTCGCAGATGATCGCATCCTCCGGCCCGAGGCCTCAGCACTTGCTGTGTCGAGTGCGCTGAGGGGCGTTACACCAAGAGGAGCCGGGTTGTCGCCGACGCCAGCTCCCCTTGGTACGGGGGCCGTCCGAGCACGATGCGGACAGCCGATTCAAGCCCGCTGGGTGTTCCCAAACCACCTCTACTGGCTCCTAGAGCACAATAGAGGTTCCCCTGGAGAGATCCCCAGCGGGCTTCCGTGAGGAGCCACCGGCTCCAAACTTGTGTTGCAGTCTTGATTGTAAAGTTACGGGAGCACGTCCACCTTTCGGTGGCAGCTCTACCGCGACATATTATACACTCACTTCTTGGAATCAGCAACTGGGGCGTCAGGCGGTTTTACGGGCTTCGCCCCTGTGGGTAACTTATCCCCTTTTAACTCCATGCCTGCTCTGGGAAAACTAAAGCCGAAAGTACTACCCTTACCCTCGGTACTCTTGAAAATAATCGCTCCGCCCTGAGTAGCTACCACCTTCTTAGCCATGAATAGCCCAAGACCGGTACCATCTGGCCTCATCTTCCTAGCATTGTCTGCTCGATAGAACTTGGAAAACAGATGATGTTGGACCGCTGCTGGTACTCCTAGGCCAGTATCGCTAACCGTAAAACTCACCTGGCCGTCTGATGCTGTTAACTCAGCCGTTACGCTGCCTCCGGACGGGGTGTAATAGATAGCATTATCTAAGAAGTTCATCACCACCTGTCTTATCTTGGTCTCGTCTAGGTTCATAAGCGGGAATTTGCTTGGTTTTTCGTATGCCAGCTTAAGCTTTTTTTCGCTGGCCGTTCCCTGGAGCTGGCTGACTTCACCCTCAACCAGCTTAGCTAGGTCTGTCGGTTGGTTTTCTATAATAAATTTGCCGGTTTGCAGTCGTGACACATTGAGCATGTCGGCTATTAGATAGACCATTTTCTGAGCGGCATCAAAGGCTTTTTGGACCATCTCCTTTTCTTGCTTTTTGACCGGCCCGGCATCACCCTCCAAAATCATGCTTAAGTAGCCCTTTACGGCAGTAAGGGGCGTTCGCAGTTGGTGGCTAGCCATACTAATAAACTCATCCTTTGTCTTATCCAGCTCCCGTAACTTGACATTGGTTTTCTGAAGCTGGCGGAGGATTTCCTGGTTTTCTTCAAATAGCAACCGGTTATCAAGGGCAATTCCTAAGGCTTCGCTCAACCTAGCCAGCAGGTTGGCTTCTGAGGAGCGAAAGTCCGCCACTGGCGACAACGAGCCAACCACCATAACGCCGACCATTATGTCCCTTGCCTGAAGCTTGACTACATAGAGAGATTTTATAGGTATGGCTTGCTTTAGTTTGTCGAGGGCAGCCTGATTGCAACCTAAGTACGACGCAGCATCTTTACCATCTAAATGTAGTACTGATAGGAAGACGTCGCTATCCTTGCTCTTGAACCAATTATGGCGTGTTGTCGGCCTTATATCGGCGAATACATCGGTCGGTAGCGATAGACCTTCGTGGGATTTCCAGCCATACATTTCCAGCAGCCCGCTACGTGATTTAGTTGGACCAAAAAAGGCTACTAGTGGATATTCGGTTGTGCTAACTATGGCCCCGGCCATTTGGCCGCACAAAGCCGAAAGTGATTCGTGAGACTTCAATACCAAATCATCGATAGCCCGCAGTAGTGACAACGTTCGGTTGGTTTCCGCCAACTCTTTGTTACGGCGGTACATTTCCTGAGTGATATGCTCAAGATCTTGCTCTAGCTGTTTACGCCGCTTCAGCGGCCCCCTGACAGGGGCTCCTTTTAGGTTCACCACTCTTAGGGCCATGGCTTACCTTATGCCAGTGTTTTCGGCAACTGGCTGGCTTGTAGTTTGTTTATAAGTGGTTCTGCGGCTTCTTTGCAGACTTCTACAGAAATCTGCCCGAAAAGCTTCTTGTACTGCTTTACTAGCTCGTCAATAACTTTGGCGCCGTCTCCCGACACCGAAACCTGGTGCTTGCCCCAATCGACTTTAAGATTGGGTATCTGCTCGGCCTGTTCGACAGCCACCGGGCCAATAATAGTCTCTTGCTGTTTAATTATTCTCTGGGCAATCTCGGCATAGACTTCCATTTTAAGCACCCTCCGTCTGGGATTTATTCTTCAGATGCCGGTAGATAGCGTGGAATTTAATCATAGCGGTGGCCATTACAAAATAGGCAATCAGGTAGAGCAAATCCACCCATTTTCCAGCTAGATAGGTTCCTCTGCTACTTTGATAGAGAAACGAAAAGTCTGAGGCGTACTGAAAGAAGAGAGCCAGGATAAGTACTATTATTCCGGCCTTCATAACGCCGCCAAGCAATTTTCGTGTCAAGAGATAGGCGACTATGGCTAAGGATATGTAGGTTGCATCACCGAGCGGATAGCCAAAATCGAGAAACACAGTCAGTGGCTTATGCCAGTCGTACTCGTGATTATTTAGAAATACAGAATAAGAAACGGCTAATAAAATAACCGGTACGATTACCGCGATGAACTTGTACTTATTAGACTTCAACGAAAATCGCACACCCGCGGTCTTCGCTAGGAAGAAAGCACCGCATATATATGAAAGGGTGCTGCCGAAATAGGCTACATCCCCCCAAGACGGATAGGGAATCTGGATCTTACTGCCGTATATGTAGTAAGTCAATATAAGCTGTCCCGCCTCTTGAAGTAGCAGTCCTAAGGAGAAGAACATCAAAGATTTTCCTAGCAGGGTCCTAAAGCCGCCCCATCGTTTGGAGGCAAACAATCCAATAACCGCGCCGATTAAAGCTACTATGCCGTATGTTCCGCCGAACCATTGAACTGTTGGTCCTTGGTTGTCGACTACGCTTTGGAAGCTAAACCACCAGCCTAGGTATCCCAAAAAAACTAAAGTAACAAGAATTTGCAGTTTGTTTTTTAAAATGTTCATGCTTGTTCTTGCTTACCATTATCCTTTGACTGGCAATCATGTCAAGATGGCTATTGCCCTGCCGCTCGTTGTGCTAAACCCAGGGGCTATCTTATACTTCAACAAAGATGATAGGCTCATTCCCCCACTTCACAAAGCTCGCACTGGAAGATAAAGATGAATACAATGCAGTGGTTGAAAAATATCCACCTTTTTCGGATATATCTTTTACCAACCTGTACATCTGGTGGAATCTAGAAGGCAGGTTATCGGTCTGTCTACTAAATAAAAACCTGGTAATAAACTACAGCTTGCCGTTCGCGCCAGAAGAGTCGGGGTTATCGCTAATTGGCACTCACGATGTAGACGAATCGATTCAAACCATTTTTTCATATCTTAAAGACCAGCAAAAGTCCGCCAAGCTTGTCCATGTACCAGAATTCGTAGTTGAGAAGATACATGACAATAGCCTTCTAGATATCGCCGAGGAGACAAGCTGGCATGAATATATTATGGGCAGCCATGATTTGGCCAGCCTGCAACACAGCAATCATTCACGCACGCGAAGAAAAGTGGCGAGATTCCAACGAGAAGTGGAAGACAGAGAGGTCAACTTAATGTCTCTGGATCTTTCTTCTGAAGACGCTAAGCACTTAATATTTGACTCGATAATGGAGTGGGGTGAGAAGTACCCGACTCCCAATGACCCGAAGCGCGTAGAAAAAGACGCTCTGGAGCAGACCTTGGCACACTCTCTCACTCTGGATACGCAAAACCTATGCCTGTTTGTTGACGGCAAATTACACGGGGTAGTTTTATATCATCTGACCGTAGACAAAAAGCATTACATAATCAACCATCTAAGGGTAGATTACCAAATTCCATATATCTTTGACTTTATGACTCACCAGATAGCCAAAAAGGCCGTCGAGAATAATGTGCCCTACCTAAATATGGAGATGGATTTAGGCTTGGAGGGCTTGAGGCAACACAAGATGAGATTAAGACCGGTGGGTTTTTACAAAAAATATACTATTGCATCGAAAGCTTGAGATTGCCCAAGCCTTCTCCCATTTCGTACAAAACGTCCAGTTTTACGGATTTTGGCCCGGCCGCACCAGTTAGTGGAAGTATTTTGTTGCCATTAAAGGCGTTGGTCGCCCCCAGGCTAACATTTGGGCTCAAGTGCGCCAGACCCGATATCTCCACGGCGTTGGCTGTTTCGCCAGTTTGAATGTCAAATTGTAGGGTATGTTTAATCAATGGGTCGACCAGGCCGGCAGAAAAATCAAACAACCCAAGCGGTTGAGGCTCGCTCAAATATTTCTTTTTTATCTGGAACCAGCCGTTGTCATGGCTAGAATAATACGGCCAGTCGTGAATCGGGGCCGCTATCTTAAAACCATAGAATGAATTGTCAATTTCCATCAATCGAATGTAGGTCTCGTAGGCACTGGGTATGACCTTGGTCGCGGAGCCAATGACGCCTTTTGAACGTAGTTCATTAATAACCTTCAGTTGCATCTCGTCGAGCAAACCCGTCTCGATAATCTCCGCAATGACTACATTGACTTCTTTCGGCAGGGAGATTTCCATGGCATTGCCTTCAACAACTTCGATAGTAGCCTCAAGGTCATTTTGCTTTATGCTGCTGCGCAGAGACTCGACGAGCAGGTGGTCAATTTCGACGGCATAGACTTTTTTTGCGCCGGCTGCCGCGGCGAAGAATGAAAGTATTCCACTACCTGAACCAATGTCGACTACGATATCGCCGTCCTTGACGGTCTCCTTGATAGCTTTCTCGAAGGCTAAAGTTCTCTTCCCATCAACCAAGCAAGCGTAGGGAAAATCGGTTCCAGACCAGATAGTTTCGTCCATATTGGTATTTTAGCTCATCTGCTTAAGATAGAGGTTTTCCTAACGGCCAATACTGACACAATGGCTAAGTTGACCAGCAATATATAAACCGGAAAGGCAGCTGCGGCATAAGCAAAACTATCGAGAGCCGCCACCCCAAGAGCACAAGCCAGGCTACCCGCTAGCCACGGCCCAATGGCTTCAGTCTCAGGTTGGCGCCACGACTCCCTGACTGTCAGCCAAGAAAACCACATGTCGGAAAGTATGGCTATGGTCGTGGCTGCAGCAATAGGTAGGTCGGCAACCTGCCACAAAAGAATTCCGCCCGTGGCCACAGCCGCAATGACGTAGTCCATCCTATCACCGCCGGGTTTACCGTATTTAGGAACAAGGCTGAGTAAAAAAATTATCGATAGCACTACTGCGTATGTGGCGGGTACTAAAGCACCACCCCCCGCCCCGGCTGAAAAGGCCGCCCAGGCCCCAAGAATCGTTGCCAGCGACCAGCCAAACCATGTTACTCGATGGGGTTTAGTGTAACCCTTTAAAATCGTGTAAATATAGTAAATGCCGGAAATGCCAGCGATTACCGCGCCAAGAATTCCGAGACCGTTATATTCCATCTATATCTTGTTAAGCATCGGGACTTTGTCTTTCCAGCCCGTAGTCTGGAAAGCCGCGACAACCAGAGCACATACAGGTTCGTGCGTACAGGTTATGCCTACGACCCTCATATGTATTTCGCCAAAATCAGTATCTCGAGTTTTCATTAGAGCATCCAGGCTGGCTTTGATGTCACGACGCACGGTTTTTTCGTTAGCGCCTTCGTGCTCGACGAAAAGCCCCTTGCCGGTTTTCTTGTCTTGAGTCCAGCCAATCCCGGCCCACGCTTCCCCATTCGGCGAGTCAACCCTGGTGTCAGCCATCACGACGTAAAGCCTATCGCCCCACTTGCCAAGGTCTTTACCGACCGTTTTACCAGTATTAATAATTTTAGAGCCCGGCGGCACGATTGAGCTTAAGCGGATAAGGTTGTAGTTGGCTACGCCAGCCGCATTGAGGGCGGCATCAAACGCGGCTAATTTGGTTGGCCCTGATCCGGCACCCGAAGCAACGTGTATATTCATAGTTTCCTGCTTAGCTTATTTTGGTTTTGGTTTTATCGGGGTGAACTATACCCTATTAATCAAATATGGTCAAGGTTACGCCGACTTTGCGCCTGGCTGGACTGTTGTTTTTGTAGAGTGTAATATCTAGGTAATGGCAAAAGTGGCAATTATTGAGGATGATTTGGCAATCGCCCAGATGTACCGCCTCAAGTTCGAGGCCGAAGGCTTCGAAGTTAAGATCGCCGAGAACGGCAAGTTGGGCCTCGCACTCTGCGAAGAGATGGACCCCGACATCGTCTTGCTGGATTTGATGATGCCGGAAATGAACGGCGACGAAATGCTGGAGCGCATGCGCAAAACAGATTGGGGCAAACACATTAAAGTTATTATCTTGACCAATGTTGGCGAGCAAGAAGCCCCCGAGGCTTTGAAGCATCTAGGTGTCAGCGCCTTTATAGTCAAGGCCGACATGACACCAAAACAAGTTACGGACTTTGTTAAGGAACAGATTAAAAAATAGCCGATGAAAATTGGGATTGTCGGCTGGGGCGTCGAAGGCCAGAGCGTTTATAAATATTTCGGGCCAGATAATGAATATTTAATTGCCAACGAAGAACCCCGCGGTGATTTTCCGCCGGCTAGCGACTCACTTAAAGTTCAGTTTGTTGATGCTCCTCGGACTCCAGGCCTAACCGGAAATGTAGCTGATTTGAGCTACCTGAAAGATATCGAGACCTGTGACAAGATAGTCTATACGCCAGCCTCTTATAAGAATCTGCGCAAACTGTTCGGAGATGATGAAGCATTTTGGGGTAAAGCTACCAGCGCCTTGCGTATCTTTTTTGAAAACGTGAAGAGCCAAAATATCATCGGCATTACAGGAACCAAAGGCAAAGGCACAACTTCGACACTGGTTGCGAATTTACTCGAAACCGAAGGTAAAAAGGTTTACCTAGGCGGCAACATTGGCAACAGCGTCTTGGATTTCGTTAAGGATGTCAATCCAGATGATTGGGTTGTATTGGAACTGTCAAACTTCCAACTTATAGACTTTGGCTACAGTCCGCATATTGCAGTCTGCCTGATGATTACGCAGGAGCACCAAGACTGGCATGCGGACATGGAAGATTACGTTAATTCAAAAGCCAACATCTTTAAGCACCAGAAATCGAGCGACATCGCGATATATCTTGCCGCCGATAAGTACTCAACCGAAATCGCCTGCCACTCTCCAGGAAAGAAAATCCCATACTTTGCCAAACCGGGCGCATTCGTGACAGACGACGGCAGGATTGCCGTAGGTGATGAGAACAACGTTATTATCCATAAAACAGAGGTCAAGTTACTTGGTGAGCACAATCTGCAAAACATCTGTGCCGCTGTTACTGCTACCTATGAGGCTCTAGGAGGCTCTATGAGCCTTGACAAAGCAAAAACAGTATTATCTAGCTTTAGCGGATTAGAACACCGCCTTGAGCTTGTACGCGAGCTAGAAGGCGTAAAATACTACGACGATTCGTTCGCTACGACACCCGATGCCGCTATTGTGGCAATGAAAGCCTTTCCTCAGCCCAAGGTCTTAATTCTGGGCGGTTCGGATAAGGGGCTACCCTACGAAAAGTTGGCTTATGAAATAAGTAGGGCTGATGTACGTCACGCTATTGTTATAGGCCAAACTGCCGAAACAATCGTTTCACTCCTAAACGAGGAGGGTTTTAGCGCTATCACCACCGGTTTAGGCACAATGCCGGAAATAGTAGCTGCCGCACACGATAAGGCCAAGCCCGGAGATGCGGTTTTGCTATCAACCGGCTGTGCCAGTTTTGGCATGTTTAAAGACTACAAGGACCGGGGAAACCAATTTAAGCAGGCTGTTCTAGAACTCGTTTAAGCTGTTTAATGACCGGCTTCTCAGGCTGAATAACTTCGGCGCGGCCGGCGGCAATTTGTTTCATCTCATCCTCAATCCAATGGTAGTGTGTACAGCCCAACACAATTACATCCGCTCCTTTTTTGATTAATTCTTCCGTTGTTTTTGCGATTTTTTCGCGTTCTAGACTGTTATTTTCAATCATCATAGCCCAGTCGCTACAATCCGGCTCGAGTACTTTTACGGCCTGAGCATATTTTTCTTTCAGCCAATTATATCTGGAGCTGGCTAAGGTGCGCGGTGTAGCACAGACTGCAATAATTTTGGATTCGCTCATCTCGGCTGCCGGCTTAATTGCTGGTTCCATCCCGACCATCGGAATAGAAAATTCCGACCTCAACTGCTCTGCCAGATTGGTTGTCACGGTGTTACAAGCTATCACTATTACCTTGCATCCATCATCTACAAAGTTCTGGAAGATCGGCTTTACGAAACCGTGGATTTGCTCTACTGATTTCGTGCCATATGGCAGGTGTCCTTTATCGTCTTTATAGTCTATTTCTAGCCACGGCAGTTCCTTATTAATAGCGTTAACTACGCTTTGGCCGCCTACCCCCGAGTCGAAGACGCCAATTTTAACCTTTTGGCTCACCCGGCTGCCCTGATCAGATTTTCAAACAGTGCGCAGACAGTCAAAGGCCCGACTCCTCCCTTTTGAGGCGTGATGGTTAAGTCATCCCGCGTATAGACTTCAGGGTCCAGATCACCAACCGTTTTACCCGCTTCGCTGGCTACGCCGGCATCAACAACTACTGCCTTATCTTTTATGAATTCGGGCTTGATGATACCGGGATTGCCGGTGGCGCTTATCAAAATGTCGGCCTCACGGACTATGTCACCAAGATTTTTGTTCTCACGTTCTACAACTGAAACATCTAGGTCTGAGGCTTTAAGGATCAATTCTAGCGGCGCGCCGACCAATTTTCCCTTGCCTACCAGCAGTATCTTTTTTCCCTTGAGCTCAATATTGTAACCGTTAAGCAGCCATAATATGGCCGTAGGGGTTGCAGGCTCGTATTCCGAGCTTTTTCCCAGCCCATCAACGTCTTTTTTAGGGGCAACTTGATTAACTATGGTGTCTGTTTGGACGGGTACCTCAAGAGGTAGCTGAACGATGATACCGTGGACTCTATCGTCTTTGTTCAGATGCTCAATCAGCTCTGAAATGTTAGCTTGATCAACGGCATGTACCTCAACCTCGGCCCCGATGTCTTCGCCGTATCGTTTCTTGAGTTTGACGTAAGTATTTATTGCCGGGTCGTTCTTGGTTTTAATTATCGCAAGCCTAGGGACAATCCGCCCAGCCTTCAGCTGGCGGACAGACCTTGCGTGTCTCTGCTTGATATAAGCCGCCAGATCGCTACCGTTAAGTTTCCTCATACCCAATAATATTAACAGATAAACCAAGGTGTTGGAGAGCGGGTGCTGTGAATTATTTAACTTTCAAGCCGGGCGCTTGGGATTAGAATAAAGCCGTAATTAAATTAAGGAGGAAATATGGGTATTATCGGATGGATCATAATCGGTGGTTTAGCCGGCTGGGTTGCTTCGATGATTTTGAGGGTCAACGGCAGTCAAGGGATACTGGGCAATATCATCGCTGGTATCCTAGGGGGAGTCGTAGGTGGCTGGCTTATGAATGCTTTTGGCAGTAGCGGAGTGAACGGCGTTAATGCTTGGAGCTTTATAGTAGCCTTGGGCGGAGCCATTGTTGTTCTGCTGATAAAGGGCACATTCACTGGCAGCCGGGCTATGTAGCTGGCTCTTGATTTTCGGGTAGTCTGTCTATGCGGTCGGCTTGTGAGCTGTAGCTGGCTTGTGGTATTTATCGTCACCAAACCCTAAAATCAGAAGGCCGATGAAGGAGAAGATTATCAGAGCTACGACTGAAAATGTGGTCGATTTAGCGAAAGCTTTGCCTATATCGAGCGCCACGATAATGTAGACGATTAGCGGAGCTATCCAGCCAATAATCGGGATTATTGACAGTAAGAAGCTCAGCGACCACCAACCGGGCCTGCCGGCAATTTCACAAAGTACCCAGAAGTTATAGATGGGAATCAAGGCTTTCCAACCCTCTTGTCCGGCTTTTTCGAAAACTTTCCAAAGCGCAATTACGCTGACGACCCAAAATACTAAAGCGAAGAGAAGAAACGTGCCCAGCCCCAAGCCCCAATACGTAGAGTCTGTGGTGTTTACATTGTAGTTGTATGATTGCGCAAAAAATCCCATTTTTTCCTCCTAGATTAATCCTTGAGTTAAATTATAAGCTTGCTTGCACGTAATGACCAGAAAATGGAGGGCCTGGAGGGATTCGAACCCTCGACACGCGGCTTAAGAGGCCGCTGCT
>CAZPFQ010000006.1:0-25815 GCA_964585885.1 uncultured Candidatus Saccharibacteria bacterium
ATTTTAAGTCCGTCGCGTATACCAATTCCGCCACCCGCCCTTGGAGGCGCGAACGAGATTCGCACTCGTGTAAAGGGTTTTGCAGACCCTTGCCTAACTCCTCGGCCATCGCGCCTCGTCGCAACTTACGCGCTTGCCTGGTTTCGACCAATCGGCCAAAAGCTGTGGCGTGACGCTATGTCGCTTCTCTCGATTTTACAAAAACCGCCCAAGGCGTTTTCGCAAAATCGCAAAAACGGAACACTACAATTATACTTTTGTTCGCGCCTATCCCCTAGACCCAAGAACTTCCACTAATTATCGGTCTGGTGTTTTTGTCGAATTTGCCAATTGCTGACATTATAGAATCTATCAGCAGAGGAGTTGTCGGCCCTGCGCTCAAAGCCGAATACAGGACCCCGGCTAACGTATAGCACAACAGGCTGATAGAGAGCCAGTGCCGGCGCGTCGCTACGCCAGGCCCGCAAAAAAGGTCGATATTTTATTATTCGGAGGCTGGAATCTGAGCGTGTACGAGCAGCTTGTAGCGCTAAATCAGTAGCGGAAGATCTATACTCGCTGAGGTTTAGATGCCCTTGTGAGTTGACGTTGGCTTGGCTACTGTCCCAATAAGCGAAGACATCGGGGTCGACTCCTAGGCTGATGCCATAAAGCAAGGCGTCGTAGTCGTGGTTTGAGATTATGCCGCTTTGGAGCTCATCACCGCTGTAATAACTAACGTTGACTTTAACGCCGAGCTTGGCCCATTGTTCCTGCAATAATTTGGCTGTCTGGGTATAGTCATGGCTATTTTGTGAACTAATAGTGAATGCCAACGGCGTTTTACCTTTGTGCCTCTGGCCAGTCGCATCGCGTACCCACCCTGCTTGATCGAGGAGCTTATTGGCATAAGCAACATTGTAGGGGAGTTCTTTGAGCTTGGCGTCGTAGCCCAACTGTCCGCGAAGCAGTGGTTCATCTACCATTTTTAGGGGATATTGACTGAGACTTATTATATATTTTCGGTCAACTCCGCTTATTAATGCCTGTCGAACCCGCGAGTCATTCAATATCGGCCTCGAGTTGTTAAAGAATGCCATGACAGCACTGGTTAGGGGCGTGGTATAGGTTTGGACTGATGAATCGCTAAGTAGCTGCGGTGGGGAATTTTCCAGACCGCTCATGGCGTTTATTTTCTTCTGCTGGAAAGCTTCTATGAGCTGATCTTCGTTTGCAAATGTAAGAATATTAAAGCCATCGAGCTTGGGTTTTCCTTGCCAATACTTATCAAAGGCCGCCAAGGAAATTCGCTGGCGGCGGCTATCGGGGGTTGAGCCGTCAACTTCAACGAAACGCCAAGCAAACGGTCCTGTACCGACGGGCTTGGTGTTGAAGGCAGAGCTTCTTAGCTGTTCGGGGGGGATGTCTGCGAGTAAATGTTCAGGGACAATACCGTTTGTCATAGCATAAGGGAATGAGCTCAACGGGTTAGGTAAATCGAAGTAGACGGTGTGAGCATCAGCTTTCGTAACATTGATATCGCGCCAACTGCTATACAGCGCCGACTGAGCGCCGAGTGTTTGGATGGTTCTGTAGGTAAAGACCACGTCGTCGGCTGTGAACGGTTTACCATCGTGCCAGGTTACGTTTTTTCGCAGATGTACGGTGTAGCGTTTTTGAGCTTTATCTAAGTCGTACTTTTGTGCCAAATCACCTGTTAGTTGATTATCTTGGTCGTATTTGAACAAGCCTGAAAAAACTAATCGGCTGACAACGGTGTCCGCTGTACCTGAGGCATAGAGTGGATTGGCATTAGTAAATGCACCGATTAATCCTTCTGAATAGAGCCCGCCTGGTACCGGTTGCAGACTTTGGTAATAACGGCCGAGCCCGCGAATCTGGGCAAATGTTGCAAAAAAAAGTAGCACGAAAAGACCAATCCATAAAAGTACAAACCGCCTGACGGAAATCAATCTATCGAAGCGTCTCAGTAGCAGGCGGTCAATTTTGGCGTCAGCTTGCTGAGAGAGCTCGACGGCTCCTCGCTTTTGGCGGCGAAAGTGCCTTCTAAATCTTTTTTTAGTTGTTTCGTCGACGACCAAGTATAACCTTTCTTAAATATGGGTTACTGAGCAACGATCGTCATAATTATGCTGCCGGCAAATATTATTACTAGGATGATAGTCAGTTGGTGAAGCGTTTTGTCAGAGCCTCGTCGTACCGTATTTACCTCTCCGGCACCGCCAAGTCCGGCACCAAGTGATGCACCTCGGGTCTGAATCAGAATGAGCACGATTATAAACGCAGAAGTAACAATGGTGATGTAGTTCCAAAAATTCATTAACGCTGTGCCTGTACTTCCCTGTATAACATTAAATAGTTTAACCTATGTACCTTTTAGTATAGCCGTTAATCCTGGGAAATGTATGAGTATTAAGTGCACCTTTATCGCCTGTCTATAATCTGAGTTACCAAGAAGTTAACAAAGCCTACAATAATGCCGGCTATTATGGCCACACCGAAATTTTTGACATACAGCGGCCCATAAATCCAACCGGCTAGCATTATCAAAAATCCATTAATCAGCAGGATGAAAAGCCCCAGTGTAAAAACAATGAATGGGAAGGATAGAAGCATTATTAGTGGTTTAAGAAACATGTTTATGATGGCCAGAAAAAGACCGGCGCCGATTACTGTTACCCAGCCATCGCCGACACTTAGGCGCTCCGGCCCTAAGAAGGCAGCGGCGATCCACAGTCCTAGCGCCGATACCGTCCAGCGTAGAACGAAACTAAGCAACAGGCTGGCAAACATGAGCATATTGTATCAGCCAGTAGGTTTTTTCAGGCTGTGTAGTCGCAGGGCTTTTAAGTGCAGGGCGACTCTGGCGCCAGTTTTATCTCCAAGCAATTTTTTTAGCTCGGGTGTTGAAGCTTGCAATACTTTCTGAGTTGAGCCGAAACTAATTAACAGTTTTTTTCGCGTGACCGGGCCGATACCCGGGATTTCGTCGAGCAAGCTACCAGTTTGTCTGCGGCGTTTTAGACTCGTGTGATAGCTTACGGCGAATCGATGCGATTCATCGCGGATACGCTGAAGTAGTTTGAGTAGATGTGAGTTATCTGGCAGCTGGACTTTATTAAACCCGCCGTCGGGAGTATTAAGTACTACCTCCTCATAGCGCTTGGCCAGCCCGAAGGCCGGTATGGACATCATACCTGTCTCACTGAGGGCCTCTATAGCTGCTGACAGTTGGCCTTTGCCACCGTCTATCATAACCACGTTGGGCAGACCCCATTTTTTTACATTATTGGCGCTAAAGCGGCGGCTTACAGCTTCGAAGATGTGGGCAAAATCGTCGTTGCCAGGAGTAATCATCTTAAACTTTCGATAGGCCGATTTTTCGGGTATGCCATTTCGAAAGACAACCATACTAGCAGTAGTGTCGGTGCCTTGGATGTGGCTGATGTCGAATGCTTCAATCCGATTGGGTGGCTCGTTAAGCCCCAATAGTTCTGTTAGTTCTGTAAGTGCCCGATCACTGTTGGCGTCTTGAAGCTCACGGTCGCCAAAAAGCACTTGGCGTGACAAAGCTTGAAGGGAGAAAAGTTGGTTGCGAAGTTTTGCCGCTGCCTCAAAGTCACGTGCCCCGGCGGCAGATTTCATTTCTTTTTCGATGCTCCGGATTAGAGCCACACGGTTGCCGCGAAGATACTGCATTAGCTTGCGCAGGTTAGCCCGGTAATCATCAATCGATGTCCGGCCATCTTCCAAACCCGGGTCTAACCCCAGATGATAATGCAAGCTGGGGCGTTTTTGGTTTAGCGGGCGACTAATCGCGTACGGGAAAGCTCGGCGTAAGTAACGAAGGGCCTTTTTGAGTGCAAAGCCGTTAATGTATGGCCCGAAATACTCGGCGCTGTCGTCGAGCGGTCGGCGTACAAGCCGAACAGTCGGATAATCGCTATTAATATCAATTCGAACATACTGTAAAGACTTATCATCTCGCAGCATAATGTTATAGCGCGGCAAGTAGCGCTTTACCAACTCGGCTTCTACGAATAATGCATCTACTTCACTAGCAAGCTCTGTCCAATCAACATCTTCTATCTCGCTGACTAACATATTTGTTTTTTGGTCGAAGGTCATCCGACTTTTTTGAAAGTACTGCCGTACACGATTGCGCAAACTGGCAGCCTTACCAATATAAATAATCTCTCCTGTCTTATCTTTATGGAAATAGACGCCGGGCGCCGCTGGCAACTTAGCCAGTTTTTTCTCTAGCTTCTTGTTCATTTAAGGCGAGTTTAGTTCTGGTCTGGTTTGGGCGGCGCTTCGTCTTTTGTGCCTGTGGCTTCAGCGCCCTCTTCACCCTCGGCGGCTTCAGCGCCCTCTTCACCCTCGGCGGCTTCAGCTTCTTCGGCCGCGGTTTCATCTTCGGAAATCATGGCCTTAGTCTCTACCACGCGAGCAATCGGGTGGTCTGCCTCTGTAATAACGTCAACTCCTTCAGGAACTGCCAAGTCCGCGACCGTAATGGTATCGTGAAGTTCTGACAGCTTGGCGGCATCGGCAACCAGCTCATCTGGCAGGTTCGCCGGCAGGGCTTCAACCTCTACGCTATCTAGCTGGTGCAGTACCATAAGGCCGACCTTCTCTGCCGGTATTTCGCCCTCGAGCCTGATGGGTACCTCGGCCTCGACTTTCTCGTCACGCCTAATTGCCTGGAAGACTACGTGCTGTAAGCGCCGTTTTACCGGATTATAATGGGCGTCTTTGATAAGAGCTAAGAACTTCTGATCACCCACCTCTAGGTTAAGTGGGTGGTGTTTCCCGGCAGATTCGTATACTTGCTCAAGCTGAGTTTGCAAAGCCATGACGTGTATCGACGGCTGGCCGTGATTATGTACCACGGCTGGAACAAGCCCCTTGCCACGCAGGCTATTTAGCTGCTTACCTAATACATCACGCTCTTCTAATTTTAAAGGCGCGTCCAGATCAACCAATTTCGCACTCCTTTTCATGTCCATTATAACAGATATGGGCTACAATTGGAGCTATGTTCAGCCCCGACTCAATCATCCAAACAGGCGGACTTTTGGCGATTGCGTTAATCATTTTTGCCGAATGCGGGTTACTGATTGGGCTATTTTTTCCCGGAGACTCGTTATTACTGGCCGCTGGATTGTTCGCAGCCCAGGGAAAGTTGCCGCTGTCAGCGTTGATAATAACCGTCGTTCTGGCTTCTATTGTCGGTTATCAGGTAGGTTATATAATCGGTGAGCGCTTGGGGCCGAAAATGTTTAAGCGCAAGGAGGGGGTGCTTTTCAGGCAAGAATATATCGCCAAAACACAGGGTTTTTTCACTCGTTACGGCAGACTAACAATAGTTCTAGCACGTTTCGTCGCCCATGTTCGGACATTTATTTCTTTGATTGCCGGCGCCGGCCACATGGACAAGCGGACATACTTTCTCTACAACGTCTTGGGCGCAGTTCTGTGGGGAGCCGGGCTGGTACTACTGGGATACGGAATGGGTACAGCCGTACCCAATATTGACAAATTTTTCTTACCGGCGATCATCGGCTTTCTAATACTTTTCTACACTATCGTTATCTGGGGATTGATGAAAAGCCCTTCGCGACGAAAGAATCTTTGGGTCGGGCTCAAAAGCGACCTTCGTTATATTTTTGGCCGTGAATAATGCTTAACTAGTTAAGCATTCTTGATAAGAAGCTGCCCGTATAGCTTTGCTTGTTCTTTGCCACTTGTTCCGGCGTACCGCTAGCTACCACCAGTCCGCCTGCTTCCCCGCCCTCAGGCCCCATGTCTATAACGTAATCGGCCGATTTGATGACATCGAGGTTGTGCTCTATGACCACTACGCTGTTGCCAGTATCGACCAGTGCCTGCAGCACATCGAGTAGCTTGGCAACATCGGCCATATGTAACCCAGTGGTAGGTTCGTCCAGTATATATAGCGTGCGACCCGTCGGGCGACGTGATAACTCGGTGGCCAATTTTACTCTTTGGGCCTCGCCTCCCGAGAGAGTTGTCGCCGGCTGACCGAGAGTTATGTAGCTCAGGCCGACATCAACTAGTGTCTGAAGTTTGCGAGCTATCGACGGTATATTTTGGAAAAAATCCAGAGCCTGGTCACAGGTCATCTCAAGAACATCACTGATGACTTTACCCTTGTAGTGAATCTCAAGTGCTTCACGGTTATAGCGCTTGCCGTGACAGACTTCACACGACACATAGACATCCGGTAGAAAGTGCATCTCAATTTTTATCACACCATCGCCAGCGCAATTCTCACAGCGCCCGCCTTTGACGTTGAAGCTGAAGCGTCCTGGGGTGTAGCCGCGCAGTTTCGCCTCTGGAGTAGCTGCAAACAGCTCGCGTATCGGCGTAAAGACGCCCGTGTATGTCGCAGGATTGGACCGCGGCGTTCGGCCGATAGGCGATTGGTCTATAACTATGGCTTTATCGAGCTGATCAACACCCTCGATATCATCGTGCCTTCCCGGCACAGCGTGTGAGCGCATCAGCCGAGCACTAAGTTCGCGTGCTAGTATATCGTTTATAAGGCTGGATTTGCCGGAGCCGGAGACACCGCTAACTACGACTAGTTTCCCCAGGGGTATGGAAACGTCGATTTTTTTGAGATTGTTTTCACGAGCACCTTTAACGATTAGGCTTTTACCGTTGCCGCTACGTCGTTTTTTTGGTGTTGGGATAATTTTATCGCCACGCAGAAACTGAGCCGTGATGCTCTTTTTACTTTTTGATACCTCTTGCGGCGTACCGGTTGCCACGATTTCACCACCGTGAATACCAGCTCCAGGACCGATATCGACCAAATGGTCGGCGCTACGGATTGTCTCTTCGTCATGCTCCACGACTACTACCGAATTTCCAAGATCACGCAGCCTCTCCAAAGTATTGAGCAACCGTCTATTATCACGCTGGTGGAGGCCAATACTAGGTTCGTCTAAGACGTACAATACGCCTTGCAGACCCGACCCTATCTGTGTTGCTAGACGGATGCGCTGGGCTTCGCCGCCGGACAGGCTGGTTGCGCTACGCGACAGAGTCATATAATTTAGCCCGACATCTTGGAGAAATTTAAGGCGCGCGTTGATTTCTTTAAGAATCTGCCGGGCTATAACCTGCTCTTTAGCGTTGAGCTTGATGGTTTGAAAAAAGCTAGAAGCCTTGTCGATATCCAGATCGCATATATCCATAATGTTCTGCTGGGCAACGTTAATGGCTAGTACTTCTGGTTTCAAGCGCCTGCCTTGGCAGGCGTGGCAAGGCCGCTCTTGCATAAATCGCTCTATCTCACGGCGCATAAAATCGCTTTTTGTTTCTTTGTAACGTCGTTCCAGATTGGGAATTACGCCCTCATAGGTTGTCGAGAATGAGCGCCCCATTCCTAAGCTCACAGAATAGGTCTCATTACCGGTGCCATACAATACTTTATCTAGTTGGCTTTGTGATAATTCACCCGTTGGCTGGTGAATACTAAAACCGTAGCGTTTACCAAGAGCTTCGAGTTTACGGACGTACCAGGCGTCGGTGCTCATGCGATTGTATGGCCTGATTGCTCCTTCGGCCATTGTCAGTCGGCCATTTGGGATAACCAGCTCCGGGTCAACTTCCAATCTATTGCCGAGGCCCGTGCAGACTGGACAGGCTCCGTGCGGTGAATTAAAACTGAAGGTCCTTGGCTCTAGCTCTGGAATCGCGACGTCGGGGTGATCAAGGCAGGCGTACTTCAAGGAGTAACTTACATCATTCTTGGCGTCGGCGTCGTGGACGGTTAATAGACCATCGGCAATGTCAAATGCCTGCTCAACACTCTGTGTCAGCCGCCCTCGGCTCTGTTTGTCATTGACAAGTCGGTCAACGACTATTTCTATATTGTGCTTATATTTCTTATCAAGATTGGGGAACTCGTCCAGTGCATAAATAACTCCGTCAACTCTAGATCTTACAAAACCAGCACGCAAATATTGCTCGGGAATATGCTCGAAAGCTCCTTTTTTGTCTATAACGATAGGTGCCAGAATTATTAGGCGAGAATCGCCTAGGCCGACGGCAATTTTATCGATAACAGCCGTAGATGTCTGGCGTGTGACAGCTTTGCCACAAACAGGGCAATGAGGAATACCAATTCGAGCGAATAGTAGCCTCAAGTAGTCATAGATCTCGGTAACAGTAGCTACGGTGCTGCGAGGGTTACGGCTAGTCGATTTCTGATCGATACTTATTGCCGGGCTAAGGCCGTCTATCTGATCAACATCGGGCTTTTCCATAAGGCCAAGAAACTGTCGAGCGTAGGCGCTGAGCGATTCGACATAGCGGCGCTGCCCTTCGGCGTAAATAGTGTCAAATGCCAACGAAGATTTTCCCGAACCCGACAAGCCAGTGATAACTACTAGCTTCTCGCGCGGAATATCTAAAGAGACATCTTTTAGATTATGTTCTCTAGCCCCCTGAATTGATATAAACTCAGCCATTTAGCCGAATGATTATACATTTTTTAGCAGTAATTTTCCAGACCAAAGCTCTGTGGAGCTAAAAAAAGCATTAGTTTAATAAAGTATTTGCGCTATAAGCAAGTTTGTTATATTATTTGATAAATACGGAGCAAATATGTGGGACTTCCTTCTTGTGTTAGGCCAGGTACCGGGCACTAAATTCCAGATAACTTTTCTGGAAATTGTACTTTTCTGCGCGAGCGCAGGTCTTTTTTTGTTCTTTAGGCGCCAGCCTTTGCGGATTCGCCGCATTGCGTCCGAGATTATAGCCCAAGCTCGTTCCCTCAGGGTCAAAAAAGGCAGCCAGCTCAAGCTGCCGGTGTAATAGCCGTCCCATAGTCTTTTAAATCTTCGAGTAGGCTGAATTTTTGCTTACTTAGACCGCCTGAAGCCAAAGCCTCGTCGATTTTTTGGAAGTACTGCTCGGCCAGACTGGTTTTGCCGCCACTGTTTAGTTTTTGTAAGACGAAGGTCTTCCAATGATCTTTTTGCGCTGGCGATAACGAGCCAGGGAAATTCCGGGAGATATAAAGCGGGAGCAACGACTCTAGCCTTGCGTCGCTGAATTTGAGTCCAAGAGAACCGACATTGTCTTCGCCTGCAGCTCGCACGGCCGACATTTTGATCTTATCGCTTCCGTTGACAAACCCTTCATAAAGCAAACCGTCTACTTTTTGTTCATCAATTACCATCTGGGGCTGGCTTTTAGGCCACATTGAGTCGAGAGCCTCTTTCAGCTTTTCGCCAAAACGCGGATATTGGGATAGTTTTTTCAAATTATGGTTGACCGCTGCTTGGTCGAGGTTTATGCGTTCTCGAACTTCTCCGTCCAATACACCGATGGGCGAAAGAGCCGGGCAGCGGTTGTATTTTAACTCCTTTACCGGAAAGTATTCTGCGTTTGCGCTTCGGTCCTGCCAGAGTTGTTTCAAATCGGTGGCATCGAGTTTAGTGAATTGCTCGGGATCAATCCGTAAATCGTACATTAACGCGCCACTATTGTCGGCTTTTTCGGCAACCATTACGACAACCGTTGTGTTGCAAAAGTCAGACGAGTATCGCCCGCTGGTGTATAGAAGCGGCTTACCTTGCGTAACTAGGTCCCTGACTCTATCTTTTGTACGTATGTTAAAAAAATAGTCAAAGAGCCTCGGCTGTTTTTGCCTTAACAAAGCGGCCAAACTTATCAAGGCATTTACGTCGCTTAGGGCATCATGAGCATCAACATGCGGCAAAGAGTTCATTGTACTTAGGCTTTGCAGTCTGTTAGTTGGCTTCCCCTTGGAGTCGAATGGCCAGTTAATCCCCTCTGGGCGCAAAGCTCTGGTGGCTCTGGCTAAATCCAGCATGTCCCACAGGCTGCAACCGTTCTTCCAGCTCCATTCATAGGCATCAAAGAAATTGCGCCACAAGGTAAAGCGTATAAATTCATTGTCAAAACGCAGATTGTTAAAACCAACAAATACCGTATCCGGCTTGAATATCTTGTCTTCAAAGTATTTACAGAATTTAGCCTCTGTAACTCCTTCTTTTAGAGTTCGTTGCGGCGTGATGCCGTGTACCAACACGGCGCCAGGCTCGGGCAACACATCTGGAGTCATTTTTATGAGTAAATTGTCGGGCTCTCCCACCGTCTCGAGCTCTAGTGTTGTCCGCTGGCCGGCAAACTGCATTATTCGGTCAGTCCTGGGGTTAAATCCACTTGTTTCTAGGTCGTAAAAATAAAAAGTCATTAGTATGTGATTTGCCCAATTGGTGGCTGGCCGATAATAATTTTTTGATCTGGCTCGATGCCTAGACGTTCCAGCTCCGTCATTATCCCCATTTTCCTTAAGATATCGCGCAGACGTTGTTCGCCGTGGTAATCACCAAAGTGTGTCCGGTGAGCAAAGCGCTCTATTTTGCGTCCGCTAATAAGGTAAGTGTCTTTGGCTTTTTCTACTCGCCACTCATTATCATCGTTCTCATTTACGGTTATAACCGGTACTTCTGTTTTTTGATTTTTTGCTTCGAGACTTTTCTTGGAGTTCGCTACTAATTCCTTTACGTCTCGCAGTAGTTGCGGCAGTCCCTCCCCGCTCAAACTGGATATGGATAACACTTGCGTATCGGTAGGAACAACTTTTTTTATTTTCTGAATCTTTTTATTTAGATCATCGGTATTTTGGCCATCGATTTTTGTCAGCACTACAACCTGGAGCCGGCCGCTTAAGTCTGTCTCGTATGCCGCCAGCTCAGCCATGATTGTTTTGTAGTCCACTACGACATTCTGCGAGTAACTATCGATCAGGTGGACAAGCACGCTGGTTCGTTCAACGTGCCGCAAAAATTCGTCTCCTAGTCCTTTGCCTTCGCTGGCGCCTTCGATTAACCCTGGAATGTCTGCAAACAGCAGGCTGGTCTTGGAATCTACATCAACAACACCTAGGTTTGGCGTAAGAGTTGTGAAAGGATAGTCAGCTATTTCCGGCCGGGCATTACTAATCACTGATAGCAATGTCGATTTTCCGGCGTTTGGCAGGCCTACCAAGCCTACGTCGGCTATCATTTTTAGCTCGAAAACGGCGCTCAGCTGCTCACCCGGTTCGCCTTTTTCCGCCACTCGCGGGGCTTGACGAGTCGAGCTCACAAAATGAGCATTGCCAAAACCACCCTTACCTCCTTTGGCGATAATTTTCTGCTGGCTATCAGAAGTAAAGTCGGCCAGAACATCACCTTGGCTGTTATAGACAATAGTTCCGATTGGTACGCTTATTATCGAATCGGCACCCTGTTTACCATGCTTTTTAGCCTTGCCGCCTCTTTTGCCGCTATCTGCGCTGAGCTGTTTTTTGTAGCGGAAATCGGCCAAAGTATTCTGGTTGCGACTGGCTTGCAAGATTATATTTCCGCCGTCGCCGCCGTTTCCACCGTCGGGACCACCGAGTGCTTTGAATTTATCATGGCGAAAACTGGCCGTGCCATCGCCGCCATCGCCTGCTTTAATCGAAACCTCGACCCTATCTACGAAACTCATAGATATAGCTTATAGCATATAAGCGCCGTGGATTGAGTTATTTGTATATGTAATGTTGGTACGAGCTAGATGGTGACCAGTCGCTGTAGCCCACACGGCCCCAGCCAGCCAGCCCATTCATGTCTGAATACTTTATCATTCCACCGTCTGAACTTACTGCCGTAACTATTGCGACGTGGCCGGCCCATCCCCTATCTGTTTGAGCGATAGCTCCTACCACCGGCCGGGTACTAACAGTCCAGCCCGAAAGGGCAGCGTAGTTGTCCCATGTATTGGCGTTGCCCCAGTTGGTCGGTACCGGCAAGCGAGAAGCCACATACCACGTGCAATAGCCGTAGTCGTAGCCGTTGCCGCCATAGGTTGCAAGGAATGAGCCGTACGTTATTACGGCTTGGATGTGACCATTCGGGATAATGATGAGATCACCAGCTTTTAGTCCTTTTATTTCGGCGTCATTATAAGTAATAATCTGTCCCTCATCGGCGTGATATAGCCGGGCCAGCGAAGAAGGTGTATCGCCGCTTTTCACGCGATAAACTACGCCATTTACCGGCGGTATCACCAGCTTCACACCCGCGGCAACGTTATCGCCGGCTAAATTATTAGACCAGCGGATACTGTCGGCTGATATATGGAATTTTGAAGCTAGTTTGTTAACGCTGTCACCGCGTTTCGTCACATACACAATAATGTCCCTTTTGGATTTTTGAGAAGTTGCGACTACTTGAGGTTTCGCCAGCACCGTAGTGTCATTGGGCACGATAGTTAGCAAGAGGCTATCAGAGTCTGCTTGGTTGCGGATGGGCGTAAGCTCAGGCAATTTGACCATTTGGGCCACGTTGAGAGCAATTTGCGCGGATGACAGCTGATCGAGCGGATTGGGCACCGAGCTGGCCGTTCCTATAGCACTATTTAGAGTGCTTGAACGAACGGTTTGGCTAGTTGATCGGTTGACTAATATGAAAACCGCAACGACCAAGAGTAGCAAAATATTACCGCCAATAATTGCCCAGCGGTTATAACGCCACTTTGAGGTACCGCCGATAATAGACGGCTTATACAGCTGCGACCAAGACTCAAGGATTGGGATTCTTTGACGAAATTTGGTTTTTTGGATTGTCTTACTAATTACGAGCTCCTGATAAAACCTTTCTATTATAGCAATGGGCTACGATACATAAGCTACTCACCCCTGTTATCCAAATCTTGACAGATAGGCATTATTGGGCACAGCCTTGTTTACAATAACGATTTATCAAATCTTGATGTTCCTGAGCAGTGTGCGAGAAATACAGTTTCCCGTCGTCACCAGCGACAAAGTAAAGATAGTCGCTATGCGCCGGATAAGCAACTGCTTGTAGCGATGAGTCGGTGATGTTGCTTATAGGACCTGGCGGCAGGCCTTTGTGCATATAGGTGTTGTATGGCGAGTTGACATTGACACTGCGGGCTATTCCCAAAGCGTCGGCGCCATAATTAGCTGTGACATCCGATTGCAAAGCCATATCTCTAGCCAACCTCGATAAGAACACCTGAGCTACAATTGGCTGCTTCGAGGCATCCCCGGATTCCTGGCCGACTATTGAAGCCAGAGTAACGGCCTGAAAAATACTTAGTCCGTGGTTTCTAAAGCCGCTGATAGTATCACTCGACAAGTAGCGGTTCATCTCATCGAGCGATTGGCTGATGATAGCAGTCGCGGGAGTATCCGACTGCTTTTGGAATGAGTCGGGGTAGAGATAACCCTCGAGTGATGCGCCTGCCGGCAAGCTAGCAAGTGCTGGATGGCCGTTGTACGTTGCCGGGTCGAACGCTTTATTAATTTCCGTCATGCTGTAGCCGGCGCGCTTAAATATATTCTGAATTTCCTGAAGGCGCTTGCCCGGTGGGATGGTAATTAAGTTTTTGGCTACGTCTCCCCTTACCATCTTGGTGACAATTTCTTGGGCGCTCATCGACGGGTTTAGGGCATAGGTTCCAGCCTGGAGTTTGGTGCGGTAATTATTACTTATCACATAGGTCTCGAAGGCGCTGACATTACGAATTAGACCGCCCCTGTGTAAGTCTTCGGCTATTTGATGAACCCCGCTACCTTGGCCGACGCTAAATAGTGTGGTGCTGCGTGAAGACGAAACGGCGCTAAGACTATGCCTGTACCAGCCACTAACCGCCACCGCACTAACAGCTATCAGCCCCACCACTAGCAGGCCTACGACAATCAACAGTTTATAAGAATGGTTTTTGGCTTGCGGCATAGGCACTAATTTAGCACATTACTCTGTCTGCTTCTGGCGAATCTAAGAAGTCCTGCAGTATCACAGCAGCGGCCAAGCTGTGGTCATCCACCTGACTCTTAAGATGTAGCTGAGAGGCTTGAGACTCAGTAGCTTTAGTTGTGAGGGCTTCGTCCTGCCAGAAAAGCGGAATTTCTAAGACTAGTTTCGCGCTGTCCACCCACTTCCTCACCCAATCAGTTTGCTGGGTTTCTTGGCCGTCTAGCCCCCGCGGCAGTCCAACAACCACTGACTCAACAGATTTCTGGACGGTGTATTCTTTCAGTTTAGAAATAACCTTGGACGTTGGCAGGCTCAGTAATGGCTCGGCCAGTCTGGCAACATTAGATGACCTGGCAACACCACTGTGCTTACGGCCGATATCAAGACCTAGGATCTCCCTAGCCTCCATTGTGCTGCGATTTTATCTGCTTGAGTACCAGATTAATTTTAGCGGTATTCTTGGGGACTTTACTGACCCAAAAGGGACTGAACTTAACTTGAACGTCCTTAACTCCCGGATAGCTGCTCAGTAGCGACTTTACGTTGCCTTCTTTTTGGCCAACGATTTGCTTCTTTATGTAGGCGGCATCCAGAATTGGAACGGCTGTTGTATCCAGACTTATTGTTAGCAAGGCTTTTGATGGACTGCTTTGGCTCTGGACCTCAACCGTTACGTCTTTCAGCACATCATCGGATCCGATTTTCTGTTTCTTTTTATCTATCTGCTTTTCCAGTTGGGCGGTTATAGCTTTTTTGAGATCGTCTTTTTTTACCGCTAAGGCGGTGTAAGTAATCTTAACGGTTACGTTTGCTTTGTCGGCTGGTTTACCGACGCCAGGTGACGAGGTTATTTTCGCCTCTTTAGCCTTCAGCGTCGGGCCAATCAGGTACAGGTCGTCGGCTTCCAGGTCTTTTTTAAAGTCTTCTACAAATTTGTTCTTGGCATCTTCGGTTATCTTATCTTTAACGGCGTCGACGTCGGCTTGGCTGACAACCGCTTCGATATCATCAGTGCCCCCGGACGCCGAGCCGGACGCAGTTACATTAGGGTAATCACTTTGGTTTACACTGAACGCAGTAGTGCCGGTGTTGAATTTCGAACCAGCTGACTGCGCCACAATGCTGGTTGAGCCGGTAAAACAGCCGCAGCCAAAGTCTGGTGTCGTTAGGCTGGCGGTACTCTGGGTAATGTAGTACAGCGAGTCTGCCGAGATTCCGGTACCGGCTGGGATAGTTGGAGGGCTGCCATTAACGTCACCAAAATCAATCTTGAAAGTCACGTTACCGGACGCTTTTTTGCCGTTATTTTGCTCGCCGGTGGCATTGACAGTCTGGCTTGACGACAAGTCCGAACTCTTAAGAGTTGCTGGTATGGCCGCGGTTTTCACATCGAGTTTCTTCACGCTGCTCGAGGCAGTCATGTCGAAGCTGGCAGATAGCGGTGTGGCTTCGGTCTGCAGGGTAATTTCGGCTTTCGGCCAGACAAAAACTGCCATGATGATAAAAACAATCAGAAGAACTACAGCTGCCACTCCAGCGAACATCATCACGCGGAAGCGCTCGAAATTTGGTACTTTCAGTTTCTTATCTTGACCCCCGCCCTTTGATGTTTTCTTGGCTGGCTTCTCGGCGGCGTCTTCATCTTCCAGAGGGATGGTTTCTGGTTCATCTATGATGCTGGTTGCGGCTAGCACTCCAATTGAGCGGTGATAGTCAAGTTTGGCATCCTCGGCATCCACGTCGGCGTCCGGGTCATCGGGAACTTCAGGTTTAGCATTCGGCGAATCAACCGGCGAAGGCGGGATTTCGGGCTTGCTTTGGAGGTTTTTGGCTATATGTATACCAGCTGCACCCGCTAGTGGCATTAAGGCATTATCACTTGTAATCAGAACTACGTTCTTATCGGCCGAGTCGGCGCTTCGCTTAAGCAAGCGCATATTAACTATGCTTTGCAGGGTAGAGAAGCGTTTTGGAAGCACCAAAGCAACTATCTTTTCCTTAGCGGCCTCAACTTTATCGACGATTGTAGTTATGTCATCATCAAGGTCTAGGTAGACTACCTCTTTGCCGGGTTTTGCTGGTGCTTTATCGGCTTTAGTGGCGGTCATACTCTTAGCACCTTGTTAATTTTGTCCTTAACACTATTTGACTCACCGCCGGAACCCGAATTTAAGGTGTCCATGCCAACTCTGAGTAGCCCCATGGCGGTTATAAAGGTATGGTCGCTAACATCTCCTGTAGTGTCATTAATGCCGACCACTTCGTCGGGCTGTATGTGATGGACCGATGGCTTTCTAGTAAATGGCAGATTTTTGCGCCACTCCCCTTTTTCTAGCTCATCCATGAGCTTATGCAGTGATGAACCGCCGCCGCATAAAAGGAGGCGGTGCGGCAAATTATCTAATTTATTAAACTCCGCCAGTGCCAGCTCGACCCCGTTAACCCAGACATTCAGAGTTTTTGATAGCGCTCTGTCAATTTTTTCGGCTTTGGCTTGCTCACGGTGCCCATCAAGTCCAACCTTAATTGATTCGGCTTTGTTGAAATCTACGTCTAACTCTCTGGCGATAGCCGATGTGAATGCCCGGCCGCCGATACCAAACATCTTGGTTCCTTCAACGCCGCCCTCGTTTACTACGGCAATATCGGTGGTACCTCCGCCGACGTCCATCAGTATCGCGCTGACCGCTGCATTGGGATCGTCACCGACTACCGAGCGTGCCACGGCAAAGGGCTCAGCGGCAACTGCCAAAAGCTCAAGGTCCAGCTCAGCTGCTGTACGCTCTAAGGCACCTATGTGAATCATTGGTGCGAAAGCCGTATACATTTCCACCACTACGTCACGGCCCTGAAAGCCCACCGGATTTGTCACTTTATAACCATCAATATCGATTCTAACCAACGCGCTGTTAACCAACCTGACTTCCACATCTTTTCCGCCGAGCTCCCAAGCCAATTCTTGACGGGCTTTAGATTCGGCCCTTTCCTGAACCAGCTCAATAATACGGCCCATTTCATCTATGCTCAGTTCCTTTTCGGGATTCTTCCGGTTGAAGCGCACCGTAGCGGTCGTACCTTTCACCAGTTCACCGGCAATACCGATTACGGCTGTACGGGCACTTACTTGTGCTTGGCGTTCGGCCGTGGATAGAGCCTGGTCGCAATTTGCCACTACGGCTCCAATGTCTGAAATAGCGCCGGCTTGCATATCCGCGAGCCCCTGATGAGCCCTGCCAACCCCTATGATTTCGACTTCGTCGCCAATAACCCGCCCAACCAGCGCCTTAACAAACTCTGTACCGATGTCTAAGGCCACCATGTATTCACCCGCCGGTTTACCGGTCATAGACGGGCGTTTAACTTTTGGCACTTTGTTTTTTAGGGCCTTGGCTTTATCTAACATTAACGGTTTGATTATAGCACGATGAAGCTGATTAACTCCTTAGAGCAGTACAGCTTTTACACGGCGGACGCCCGCGGAGCTCGACTCTTCTTTGGCTATCTTGAAGCGTTTGCCGCCTTTACCAATCACGCCGGTATGTTCGACGTGAGGCCCGCCGCAAATTTCACGGCTAAAGGGCTGATCGAAGTCACCGATGGTATAAACTTTGACATTATCGCCATATTTATCGCCGAAAGCACCTGAGGCCGTTTTTAAGGCATTACTAGTGGGCTCTTCCTTCCAGCTAACGGGCAAATCTTCGGAGATTTTTTGGTTAACAATATCTTCTACTTGCTTAATCTGCTCGGGAGTCAATTTCTCCAGGTGCGAAAAGTCAAAACGACTGCGCTCGGCAGTAATATTGCTCCCGCGCTGAACCACGTGCTTGCCTAGCACATTCTTTAGGGCTTGGTACATTAGATGCGTGGCCGTGTGCAACTTTATCACTTCTTCAGAAGTATCGGCCAGCCCTCCTTTGAACATCCCTTGGCTTGCCGTTTGGCTACGTTTTTTTTGACTTGCCATCTGGGCATCAAAATTTTTCTGCCAGTCGTTTTCTATCTGCCAATTTTTTTTCTTTGCTTCTTCTAGAGTCAGCTCTGCGGGAAACCCGAATGTATCATACATTTGGAAAATAAATTGGCCAGGTATAATGGTTTGGTCCTTGCCGTCTTTTGACAAAGCCGCTGTCCGCTCAAGAATCCTTAACCCGTGGCGTAGCGTTTGGCGGAAAAGTTGTTCCTCTTTTTTAAATAATTCGGAGATAGTGGTTTTTGCTTCCACGATTTCCGGATAATCTTTTTGGTATATTTCAGCTACCACTGGTACAAGTTTTTCGCTTAGCGCCTGTTCTATGCCGAGATCTAAGCAGTAGCGGATTGTTCTTCGAAGCAGCCTTCGTAAAACGTACCCCTGGGCTTTATTACTCGGCATAGCGCCGTCAACTGCCAGCCAAACGCTTGCTCTGAGATGGTCGGCAATAACTCTCATACTTTTCTGGTGCTCGGTGTATCTCTTTCCGCTTATTTTTTCCAGCTCCTCAATAATCGGCCATATCAAGCTGGTTTTAAAAACGTCTGGCTCGTCGCTACTAGCTGCTGCTAAGCGTTCCAGTCCGCCGCCGAAATCCACATTTGGGCGTGGCAATTTTTCAAACTTGTCGCCGATTTTTCTATAAGTCATAAACACGCTATTGCCGATTTCTAAAAAGCGGCCGCACTCGCAATTTGGGTGACATTTATCACCGAATTCCGTGTTGTGTGAAACGTCAGTAAATTCATAAAATATTTCGCTGTCGGGACCACCGGGTTCACCGTCACGCATGTTTGATGGGGCGCCTTCACGGCTCCACCAGTTATGCTCGGCGCCGTAAAAAACTATTTTCTGGTGCGGAATGCCAATCTTTTGCCAGATATCAGCCGATTCATCGTCTCGAGGTATATCTAATTTCTTATCGCCCTCAAAACACGTAACCCATAGTTTTTCTTTCGGCAGGCCAAGTTCAGTTGTTAGGAATTCCCAAAACCATGGCAGTTGTTCTTTCTTAAAATAATCGCCCAAGCTCCAGTTGCCCAGCATTTCAAAAAAAGTCGTGTGGCGGTTATCACCAACCTCATCCATATCTTCCGCCCTGAAGCACGACTGGCTATTTACAAGACGCGAGCCTTCGGGATGAGTCTCACCCAGTAGATAAGGAACCAGCGGCTGCATACCACTGCCGGTAAACAAAGTGGTCGGGTCGTCCTGGGGCACAAGCGATGACCTTGGGACCTTTTTGTGTCCCTTAGATTCAAAGAAGTCCAGGTATTTTTTACGAATTTCCTGCGCCGTCATAACCTACATAATACTTCATCTTATGAGACGATTCCGCCGCCAAGAACATGATTTCCTGAATAGAACACCGCCGACTGTCCTGGTGTAAGCGCCCGGACTTCTTCTTCCAATTCAATAGAGGCTGTCAGATTACTTAACAAGTTAAGCTTTTTCACCGGAATTAGTTCCGCTCGGTGACGTGTCCTAACAGAAATCTTTCCTTTTGGTTTATCTAGCCAGTGGGCATCGGAAAGATTAATTCGCCTACTCCAGAGCTTCTTGTCGCCTAAATCAGTAGTGACGTGTACTTCGTTTTTTTTCATATTTTTTCCAGTTACGTAATACGGCAAGCCACCCCCAACAGACAGGCCATGCCGCTGGCCGACGGTATAAAAAATCGCTCCGTCGTGTTCGCCTACCCGATTACCTTTTTGGTCGAAGATTTTACCGGGTCTTGTTTCTACGTACTGGCCAAGGAAGTCCTTTATGCCCACATTGCCCACAAAACATATGCCCATGCTCTCTTTTCGATTGGCTGAAACCAAGCCATGTTTATTGGCGATTTCTCTTACTCCTGTCTTGGTAAGGTCGCCAAGAGGAAAAAGGACGTTTTTCAGAGCTTTTTTGCTAATCCTATAAAGAAAGTACGTCTGGTCTTTATTGCTGTCTTTGGCGCGCAGAAGCTTCCCGTTTTGAACCTTAGCGTAGTGACCGGTAGCAATATAATCAGCGCCCTCAGCTATAGACGTTTCCAAGAAGAGTTTGAATTTAACTTCTTGATTACACATTATGTCGGGGTTAGGCGTATGGCCAGCTTTATATTCTCGGACCATATAGTCGACCACTTTTTGGTGGTATTGTTTTTCAAAATCGTACAGCTTGAAATCTATGCCAAGCTGTACGGCTACCCGCTTCGCATCCTGGAAATCCTCTTCCCAAGGGCACTTAACGCCCGGTAGGTCTTGGCTCCAGTTTTTCATATATACTCCGGTAACATCGTACCCCTGCTGCTTTAGCAGCAAAGCGGCTACACTCGAATCAACGCCTCCGGAAAGGCCCACGAATACTCTTTTCATCTTCTTTAAAATTATACTCGGAAATTCACTCAACGATACAGCGTTTAGTCTATATATTTTCTTTCCGCGCCTAAGGCTTATGCTGAGCTATAGCTGCTTCGTGCAAGAGTTCGGCTAAGTAGTTCCGTTGGCCGCCTAAATATTTCCGCAGGCTCATATCGAAAGTGCTGTTGGGAGTCTTTAACACGCACCCCGCACCAATTGATGGTTGCAGGCCTATTTGTACAAGGGTCATTGGGTGGATATTGTAACGCAGCCAGCCGACGATAACGTCCGTAACGACCGGCTGTGGTTCCGATGCGAAACTAACGATGACCTGCGGTGCTTTTTTTATAACCTGTTGGAGCATTGAGGCTAGGCTTGCGCGATGGTCTTTTTCAAAAAGGCTCAACTTGTTATCACTCGCTAGTTGTTGAAGCAGGTACGAGGTCCGCGGCGCTTTTACCGCTTGGCCGGTTTTACGCTGGGCGCTTTGACTAATAAAGCTTTCTATTGCTATCAGCTCCCTGATCAGCCGATTTACTTCGGTTCTCCCGACAACTGATGTTGGTAATTTATACTGGGGCTCATTCATGCGCCGGTTTTTATATCTTCGAGTATGGCCTTTTTGTTGGCCTCGAGCTCTCTCATGATGTAATCAAGCTGATCGGATAAATCTACCTGGCTACCGACTGCTCTAAGTATGTAATGATTAATAATTCCGGCCATTTCAGCTTCAAACCTAGCCAGAGCCTGGGCTTTTTGCGTTTCCGAGAGCGAGAACATTTGCTGCTGCATGAATTGCCGCTGCTGGTCTATGGTAGCTATTGATTTTTGGATTGAACTTAGAGCAATCTGCTTGGCGTCTGCAATTGATTGTTCGTATTTCTTAAACTCTTCTTGGAGTGTACGAGTTATTTCAGAGCGGACGTAATCGTTGAGTTGAGCAGTTGTTTCTTGAAGGTCCTGCTTTAGAAACATCGCGTTTTCGCCAATTACTTTTTCAAAATAGAGCCGGCCATGATTTCGCAACTCTTCACGGAACTCTTCATTGAAGATATGCTCAATGTCTTCTTTTGCCGCATTGTCAAAGTCGTTGCCGCCTTTGCCCTTAGCGCCGGTCGATGAAGCATTGCCCTTGCCGATCCGCCAAGCGAGCCATATAAAGGCCGCCGTGGCGCTTAGGATTGCGCCTAGTACTAGTACTAGCTCACCGGTGCCCATAGTTTATCTTGCTTATCCTTTTCCTATACTTGTAAATATACCCTAGTTAGGAAGATTGTAAAACCGACTAACATCGGTCGAATCCAAGCCCTAAGCTGTAGCTTTGGTTTTGCTTATATATTTGTTTATCAATCGAGCGGCACGTACTACTTCGGCTTTAGTTGTCTGACGCCCCAAGCTAATACGAAGAGTCGAGCGGGCTTCGTCGTCTGTAAGACCGATTGCCGACAGTACGTGCGACGGCTGGCTGCTACTTGCCGAACATGCGCTGCCAGTGGCTACTTGGATACCCTCTTCGTCGAGTTCCATCATCAGCCTTTCATTATCATAACCGCGAAAGGTAACCGAAATAATATGCGGTGCGGCGTTTTTGGCCAGACCGTTTACTGTTGCGATGTTCTGAGTGGCTAACAGTTGTTTTATTAGACTTTCACGCAGCGAGCTTAGGCGCTTTTTTTCATCACGAAACCGCGCTTGTGCCGCTTCTATGGCCACGGCCAAGCCAACCGAGAATGCGACGTTTTCAGTGCCACTACGCATATTTGATTCCTGGCCGCCGCCAAGTATTAGGGGCTGAACTTTAGTGCCAGCTTTGAGATAAAGCAGCCCGCTTTGTTTGGGAGCGTAAATCTTTCCGCCATTTAGACTTAGCATGTCGACACCCATTCTTGATACGTGCAAGTCAAAACAGTTCGGTGCCTGAGCGGCGTCGCTATGAAGATAAAGCGGTATGCGGTTGCCAGTTTCTAGCCTTTGGCGGCGAACTTCGGCCACGATTGCTGATATATCATGCAGGGGCTGAACCGTACCTAACTCATTATTGACGTAACCGACACTTACCAGAGCTGTTTTTTCGCTTATTAAATTACTTAGCTTATTAAGTAATACTCTGCCGGCTCGATCAGTCGGTATTAACTTATGCTCGAACAGCCTAGCCGGCTGTAAAACTGACTCATGTTCGATTGTCGAGACCAGCAGCTCGGCCTCTGGGAATTGGCGCATTACACCTTGAATTGCTAAGTTGTTGGCTTCTGTAGCCCCGGCTGTAAATACTATTTCAGCCGAGCGCGCTCCCAGCAGGCGCGCAATTGAGGCTCTGGTGTTTTCCAAATCTCGCCTAACGGTTCGCGCGGCTAAATAATTAGCCGATGGATTGTAAAAGCTCTGGGCGAGGTATGGTTTCATGGCGTCAAATACGGCCCTATCAAGCGGCGTAGCCGCGGCAAAATCAAGATAAATGGTTTTATTTGCCAACTTTTATCTTCCTATACCGAATAGCTCAACTGCGTTGGCGGTTGTAGTTGCGGCCATTTCATCAAGCTTTTCACCGCGCAACTTAGCCAAGAATTCAGCCGTCGCGGACAAATGTTTGGGCTCGCAGGTCTCTCCTCTAAAGGCCTGTGGTGTCAAAAAAGGAGCATCGGTTTCCAACAGCAATCGATTTAGCGGCACCTTCTTGGCAGCCTCGAGCTGCTGTTTATCATGAGTAAACGTCATAATGCCGTTGAGTGCTATATGCAGTCCCCTCGATAAGGCATCATCTAGCGTCTTAGGGTTTGAGCTAAAACTATGGATTACGCCTTTAATGTTCGGATATGAGTCAAAAATCGGCCAGAATTCGTCAAATGCCTCACGCACATGAAATATGAAGGGCAAGCCCGACGGAATGCCGCATTCTAGCTGCTGTTTGAGAGTTTCAATCTGAGCGCTACGAGGTGAATAGTCTTTATAATAATCTAGGCCTATCTCCCCGACAGCTACTACTTTGGGCTTGCCGATAAGCTGTCGCAGAGTCTTGGTTGAGTTTTTATCATTGGTAAAAGCCGCTGCTTCGTGCGGATGTACGCCGACACTGGCCCAAACATTTTCGTATTTTTGGGCTATATCAATAGCCTGGACTGAGTCGCGCAAACCGGTACCCACGCAAACGAGTCTCTCAACGCCTGCGCTGCCGGCCGCCGTAATAATTTCATCCAGGCGCCCCACGTAGCTGTCAAATTGAAGGTGGCAATGGGTGTCTACTAATTCCATGGTTTTGCTATTTATGTCTGCTCGGTGGCGCTCTGCTTTTTCGTATGCTTGGCAAATAGTGGCCCGGGTAGCGGCTTGAGTACGCCGCTGCCGAAAGTTTCGGCAATCTTAGCCGCTGTTTCCGGCATAAAAGGCGCGATCATGGATGATACTTCCAACAAGTTAGCGCATATATACGCCAGAACTTCCCTCAGGTGTACTTCGTCTTTGGTTTTCGCGATTTGCCATGGTTTAGTCTCGTCTATGTACTGGTTTAAGCCCCGTACTTGTTCCCAGGCCTCTGATAAGGCTCGGTCGAACTGATAGGCTTCTAGTGCCCGCTGATACGGCCCAATGTCATGCTCAGGAGGTGGAATATCACCTATCAACCCTTTTTGGTACTGGTTTATCATCGCGGCAGTCCGCGACACGGCATTGCCCAGCTGGTCGGCCAGCTCGTTGTTATAAGCCGATTCCATAAGTTCCCATGTAAAATCGCCGTCACCGTAACTAGGGATGTGGCGAGTCAAAAAATAGCGCGCGGCATCAACCCCGTAACGCTGAACTACATCTGCCGGCGACACAACGTTGCCTAGCGATTTGGAGATTTTCTGTTTATTTACATTTATGAAGCCGTGAACATATAGCGACTTTGGCAATTCAACTCCCAAGGCTAGCAACATAGCCGGCCATATGGCTGCGTGAAAGCGTAAAATATCTTTACCAATTATTTGCACGTCGGCCGGCCAATATTTCTTAAAGTCAGCGTGTTCCGGATACCCAAGTACAGTTATGTAGTTCATTAACGCCTCAAACCAAACGTACATTACTTGCTGCTCATCACCGGGAACAGCGATACCCCAAGTTATTTTCTGCTTAGGGCGGCTAATGCTGATATCAGTCAGGCCGCTATTTAGTACGGCCAGGATTTCGTTCTTCCGGCTGGCGGGGGTAATCCTAAGAGTGTCAGTTTCGATAGCTTGCTTGAGCTTCGGCGCAAAAGCACTAGCCTTAAAAAAATAATTATCCTCTTTGAGTTTTTCATAAGGGCGCTGGTGATCAGGGCAAGTGCCCTTGTTAGCTTTGACCGTTGCCTCGGGAAAATATTCTTCGTGGCCTACGCAATACCATCCCTCATAAGTACCTTTATATATATGAGGCTGCAGTTTTTGCCAGATTAGCTGAGCCCGTTGTTCGTGCGCTGGGTCGGTCGTTCGGATAAAACGATCGTTGCTGATATTGAGCGTCTTAAGCACGTCGAGGAATGTTTGACTGGTCCGGTCAGCGAATTGCTTAGGAGTGAGGTTAGACTCTTTGGCTTTCTCGGCTATCTTGCCGCCGTGCTCGTCGGTACCGGTCGAAAAAAGCACATCTCCGCCTCGCTGGCGGTAGTATCTAGCCAACACGTCAGCCTGGACCAATTCCATACCAAACCCGATATGCGGCGGGTTATTGACATAAGGAATTGAGGTCGTAACGTAGAATTTGCCCATTTAATCTCCGGTTCAGCTCTTTGAACTATTGTAGCCTAGAATAAGGAGTTTTGCTTGGGTTTATCCTCTTTGGCAGCTTTAGCCTAAAAAATCATCGCCAAGATTTCTTGTCAGTCTTTTTAAAAATTCTATCTGGGCGGTTTGGAGCTTGGCGGCAGCCGACTCCACGTCAAACCACCCCGCCCTGTCAACTTCGGGGAATTGCTGCATCCGGCCAGTTCTTGGCGGCCATTCAAGTTCGAAAGTATTACTGATTACCGAGTTTTCGTCGATATCGCCGGCAACCGCCCAAGCTTCTATAACTTTGCCGTCAGAGCGTTTTATCGAACCTAGGTCTATGTAGTTACCGGTTGGTGGTTTTTGGCCAATTTCCTCTTCGAACTCACGCTTTGCGACAGCTATTGAACTTTCGCCGTCCTCATAAAGGCCTTTCGGGATCGACCAAGCTCCTTCGTCTTTGCCTGCAAAAAATGGGCCCCCAGGGTGCGATATAAACACTTCGAGGCCTTTACCGCTGTTTCTATAAACCAATAGCCCGGCGCTGCGTTTTTTCATAATAAAAAATCAGGGAAATTAAGAACTTTTTAGTGTATCAAGCGTAATTATAGCTGATGATTATCTTAGGCGTGGCGAATAATGAAGGCCGATGCCCTCGGGCGGGGTTCGGACGCTGGCCCGACCTCGACTCTATTGACAGCAATTTCTTCCAACAATCGGGCCATCTTATTTATGGTCAAATGCTCTTTGTATTTTTCCACAGGGGTTTTGAGTATTTCTTTTGGGTTCATTTTTACTCCTTTTTATCGATAAAATCGTGGCAAAAACGCTCGAATGTGGCATTCGTCCAGCCAAAACCGGTTTGCGACGGATATAGGCCTTTTGCGGGTGGTTTGCCAGGTTGGACGACATTATATTTTTCTAAAAACACGCCGTGTTTGTTAAACCAATCTAAGTTAGTCTTT
>CAZPFQ010000007.1:0-12620 GCA_964585885.1 uncultured Candidatus Saccharibacteria bacterium
TACTATCACATAAGCGTTTTGGTGTCAATAGTTCTCACCTCTGTTAATGCTTATGCATTTTCTAGCGAACCAAAGACCATAACGTGGTTTTTGCCGCCGAAGCCAAACGAATTGTTAATAGCCACATCGAGATCTTTGATGAGTTCTGTAACTTCTCTCGCGCTCAGATACCAGCCCTTTGCCTCCGGTATTGGATTCTCTAGTTTGAGCGTTGGCGGAATAAGGTTATCGCGCAGTGCCAAAACGCTAAAAATGGTCTCCACGGCGCCGGCTGCTCCAAACATATGGCCCGTAGCACCCTTCGTAGAAGAAATTCCGGCCACCTGCTCGGGGCTAAAAACTTCTGAAATTGCGTTGAGTTCCTTGTGGTCGGCTGATGTCCCTGTGGCGTGGGCATTAATATAGGCGTTATTTACTTCTGTCTGGGCGTCAGATAGAGCCTGCGACATTGCTCTTGCACCGCCGCTGTCGCTAGGGTATGTATCACGAAAAGCGTCGGAACTCTTGCCATACCCCAAAACTTCGGCTAGAACCATTGCTCCACGACGGCGAGCGTGTTCCAGCGTCTCTAGGACAACCATGCCGGCACCTTCGCCAAAAACTATCCCGCTAGATTTCTCGTCGAAGGGACGAGGAGCTGTCTCGGGGTTAATCTCTTCACTGACTGCTTTGGTGGCTTCGAATAGAGCGATTGTCGATGGGTTTATTGCGGCTTCAACCCCCCCGGCCAGCACTATGTCGGCCCTTCCAAGTTTTAAATCATCAGCGCCGCGAGCGATGCTAGAAATCCCGGCCGCGCATTCCGCTAGAGTGGTGTCTGTGAAAGCCCGCGCGCCGAATACCATCGAGGCAACCTCGTCTACTCGTCCCGGTAGTACCTGCAAGAGGTCAGAAGGGTGAATTCGTTTACTGCTCAGGCTATCAATCGATAACCGCGCTTCCTCTACTATCGATGCGCCACCGATTCCAGTTCCCATACTTATGCCGAATCTCTCAGGAGGGGTAGATTCATTTTTTAGGCGTAAATCACTATCATTCAGCAGTTCTGCTTGTTGTAGGGCTTCCAAGCCGGCCCACAAGACAAATTGTGCGCTGCGGTGCCATTTCTTTTGGGCCTTTTTTATCTCTGGTATATCGAACCGGGGCTCATGAAACAGATTAAAGTTCTCAACAGGGGCGGCAAGGCTAGTCTTTATCACCTCTTGAGAGTAGCCGCTCAGAATAGTATCTCTGATGTTTTGAATACCGTGCCGGCCCTCGATAAGGGCTTGCCACGAAGATTCAACGTTCTTGCCCAACGGAGTAATCATGCCCATACCTGTTATAACAATTCTTTGAGCGGGGTCTTTTTCTGTCATAAACCTCCTAAATGGTGGGCACAGAGGGACTCGAACCCCCGACATCCACAACGTCAATGTGGCGCTCTAGCCAACTGAGCTATGTGCCCGCGTCGCGACTTTCGCGCCTACCTCGTTTTACCGGGGTAAAAGCTTCGGCTTAGCGCTATGTCGCTCCTTTCGAAAATGTGGCTCGACCAGATACCACATTTTCGTCTAAGAACAGAATATATTATAACCTTACCATATGTGAGATATTGTCCGGACGGGCGAAATCGATATAAACCACATGTGGTATAAAAATTGGATTTTGGCACCTGTGGATAAATTGATAAAAATGTACTAGCCAAATAAGGCTAGCTTATATATACTCCTATTTAGGTTGAGTTTTGCCGATGTGTTATGAAACGGCAGAAATACGAGGAAGCCTTGAATGACGTTGCGAGATCATTCAAGGTTTTTTTGATTTTACGACCCGGTCTTTTGTTTATCGCACCCAGCCAAACTGTTATGATGTAGCTTAAGTATGGATAATCAGGGGCAAATACCAGAAAACGACCACCGTAGATTGGGGCAGGAGCTAGATTTGTTTGTATTTTCCGATTTAGTAGGCTCGGGATTGCCTCTATTTACGCCAAGGGGCACGATTATCAGGGACGAACTCCTGCGCTTTTCAGAGGAACTCCAGCAAAAGTATGGCTATAAAAAGGTCTGGATACCTCATTTAACAAAGGACGAACTGTATAAGCAGTCCGGGCACTGGGATAAGTTCGGCGAAGAGCTGTTTTTGGTAAAGAGCCAAGAGACCAAAGACAAATTGGTCCTCAAGCCCATGAATTGCCCGCACCATATCCAAATATTCGCCAGCCGCCCCCGTAGCTACCGCGATTTGCCGATTCGCTATATGGAATCGACTGTTCAGTACCGTGACGAAAAAAAAGGCGAATTGAACGGTCTGGCACGCGTCAGAGCCATATCAATAGATGATGCCCACGTTTTTTGCAGCCTGCAGGATATCGAACACGAATTTACCCTTATTATGGACATGATTAAAGAGATGTACGGCGTCTTTGACATGAAGTTTAGGGCCCGTTTGAGCTTCCGTGACGACTCGGAGGGCTATCTGGGTGATAAAGCTAACTGGGAGAAATCACAGCAGATTATTGAAGATGTAGCTAAGAAGCTTGGCCTCAAATACGATATCGCCAAGGGAGACGCGGCTTTTTACGGGCCTAAGATAGATATTATGGTTGCGGATTCGCTTGGCAGAGAGTGGCAACTGGCCACCGAGCAGCTGGATTTCGTTATGCCCGAGCGTTTTGGCCTGACTTATACCAATAGCCAAGGCGAAGAAGAGGGGCTGGTAATGATCCACAAGGCGCTTCTGGGTTCCGTTGAGCGTTTCTTGAGTGTTTATCTGGAGCACACCGGAGGCAGATTACCGCTCTGGCTGGCGCCGGAACAACTGCGAGTTATTACATTAAATGATGAGAAAAACATCTTAGAGATGGCCAAAGTTGTTGTAAAAAAATCAGCCGGCATAGGTGTTAGAGCCGAACTAGATGACTCCAATGAATCTGTGTCTAAGAAGATATTAGGCGCCGAGCAAATGAAAGTCCCTTACAGCGTAGTTATAGGTGATAAAGAAGTAAAATCAGGCCAGCTGACTCCTCGCCACCGAGCCGATTTACCCCAGATAGCCGAACATTCTGTAGATGAACTCCTGAGCAAGCTGTCCGAAAATGCCAAAACCCGAAAGTAGGTACTGTGCTAGAGGCCGATAGAGCTTTTAAAGAGCGGGTTTACGAGATTGTGCGCCTGATACCGAAAGGAAAGGTCATGAGTTACGGCCAGATTGCGGCGCTTGCGGGTAATCCGTTGGCGGCTCGTATCGTGGGCGGTGTGGCGCACTACGGCGACCCAAGTCTGCCTTGGCAGCGGGTTGTCATGAAGGACGGCGGCTTGGCTACCGGTTATCCAGGTGGTACAGAAGGCCACAAAACCGCTCTAGAAGCCGAGGGCATAGGGGTAGACGAAGATTATAAGGTGGATATCGGAAGGTTATCATGGCAGCCGGAGGCTCCAGGCCAAAGCTCCTTGTTGTAGTCGGCGAGACAGCCTCCGGCAAGTCTGCTCTGGCTACGCGGATTGCCAAAGAGCTTAATGGCGAAATTATCGCCGCCGACTCCTGGACAGTTTATAGAGGCTTCGATATTGGTACCTCAAAACCATCGCAATCAGAACAGGAACAGGCCAAACACCACCTATTGAATGTAGCGGATGCTAAAGACGGCTTTAACGCGCCAAGGTTCAAAGAACTGGCGGAAGCAGCTATTAATGACATCCAAAAAAGACATAAACTACCGATTTTGGTAGGAGGTACGGGGTTATATATCGACAGCGTACTGTATAACTTTGGTTTTTTACCCACTGCCTCGCCAGAGACTCGCGCTGAGCTTAATAGGATGAATTTGGCCGAACTGGCTAATTTGGCAAAGGCCCGAAAGATTGACCTGAACGATATAGACACGCGCAACAAGCGGCGCATAATCAGGGCAATTGAAGCCAAAGGCCAAAAACCAACCAAGTCGGAGATTAGGCGCGCTGCGTTGGTAGTCGGATTGCAGGTCTCGCGCGAGGAGCTTCGCCGCAGAATCGAGAAAAGAACCGAGCAAATGATAAGTGATGGCCTAGAGAGGGAAGTAAAGGGCTTATCAGTGAAATACGGCTGGGAAGTCGAGCCAATGAAGGGGATTGGGTATCAGCAGTGGCGGCTTTACTTCGAGGGCGAGCAAGACATAGAACAAACTAAACAGCGAATAGTCTCAGCGACTATGAATCTGGCTAAGCGCCAACGTACCTGGTTTAAGCGGAATCGAGACATAAATTGGTTCAGTAGCCAAGAACAAGCCTTTGAATTTGCCGAAAAACAGCTGCTGAACACATAAAACTCGGTTTTTATTTGGCGGTTTGGTACAATAAGAACAGAGGAGTATAGGTGATTGAACAACTGTTTGGGTCCAAAACGCGTGTAAAGCTGTTGCAGCTGTTTTATGCCAATCCAAATCGCTCATTTTATGTGCGCGAAATCACTCGAAAAATAGACGAGCAGATAAACTCGGTGCGGCGCGAGCTAGCCAATTTATTAAGTATCGGAATTATCAAGTCCGACGCCAACAATAACCGCCTTTATTACGAAGTAAGCCAAGACTACGAGTTTTACAGCCCTCTTCAGATGATATTTGGCGGAGGCAACTTGCCGGTTGTACCGGCTAAAAAGGCCAAGACTACCTCTAGAACTACTGCTCCTGTTGCTAAAGCGACCGACGTAGCGCCCGAACACCCCTTAGCGAAGGCTGTTCGAGGTACCGGCAAGGTAGATCTGGCGTTGTTAACCGGTCAGTTTACCCGGGACGATTCCGCCGGCATCGATCTGTTAATAGTCGGTGATGTCAATCAATCCAAAGCCGCAAATTTCATAGCCGAGCTAGAAAAGGCCGAGAATAAGGAGCTGCGCTACACCGTCATGCCGCTGGACACCTATCAGTACCGTTTGCAGATTAACGACCGCTTCATAACTCAGCTTATGAGCTCCAAAAAACAAGTAATAATCAATACACAGGACCTGCCAGTTTAGATGGAGCTGCAATACTACGGCGCCAATTGCCTACGAATTAGCACTAAAAAGGCTCAGATAGTCGTCGATGACAATCTATCTGCACTGGGGCTAAAGTCGATCACCAAGCCGACCGATATAAGCCTTCGTACGCACAAGTCTATTGCTGAGAGCCCCGAGGCCCAATTTACAGCCGATATGCCTGGTGAGTACGAAATCTCAGGGGTGGTTATCCACGGAGTTGCCGCGCGCTCTCACATGGACGAAGAGGGCGCTAAGAGCGCAACCATCTTTATCCTAACTTCTGACGAGCTAAGCGTAGCTATCCTAGGCCACGTATACCCAGATTTAAGTGACGCCCAACTAGAAGCTATCGGCCACGTTGATATAGCCGTGGTGCCGGTAGGCAACAGCGGCTTCACACTCGACGGAGCTGGAGCTCTTGGTCTGATAAAGAAAATCGAGCCCAAGGTGGTCATACCGACGCATTACGCCGACAAGTCGTTAAAATACGAAGTCCCTCAGGTAGAACTGACCGAATCGTTAAAGACCATGGGCATGGAACCGGCCGAGACGCTAGATAAATACAAGCCTAACCGTAACGAGTGGACAGATACGGCTAGGTTGATTGTTTTGAATCGACAGTAGGAGTAAGCAAGCCTTTTTTCTTTAGTGAGCGCAGGGCGTGGGCGCTAATCTTTAGCTTAACCTTCTTGCCATCAATAGTAAGGGTTTTTACTTGGAGGTTGGGCTTCCATACCTTCTTGGTGTGGCGTTGGGAAAAGCTGACATTGTGACCGTGCTGCTTGCCCTTTTTATCAAAATCTAAGCGTTGCATAATTCAGGGCTCGATTATATCTGTTAACCCGCCTTGGGTCAATCTATCACTAGAACCTGCAACCCAAAACCTGTAACCTATATTTTATGAGCGCTGACCTGCAAAGCATAGCCATTTTGCTTATCGTGTTGCTGTTTTCGATGTCCATCCACGAGATGATGCATGCATTTACCGCTGATTGGCTGGGGGATGATACGGCTCGGATGCAGGGGCGGGTAACACTTAACCCTTTACCGCATATCGATCCAATCTTCACCGTTGCTCTTCCGCTGTTGCTGCTATTGTCGGGAAGCCAGTTTCTTTTTGGTGCAGCCAAACCGGTACAGGTGAACTTTAACAGATTGAAATACGGCGATTTTGGTGGGGCAATCGTAGGAATGGTAGGGCCGGTAACTAACTTGGCTATTGCCATCATCGCGGCTCTGATATTCAATCTCAGCAATCCTGTCTTCGGGACCATTACCTATACGTTCTTACAGATAGCCATAGTGCTAAACGTGGGACTGTTTGTCTTCAACTCTATCCCTTGGCCGCCACTAGATGGTTCGCGCCTGTTATATGCTTTTGCCCCCCAAGGAGTCAAAGAGTTCATGCACAGTATCGAGAGATTCGGTATAGCCGGATTGGTAATATTTGTCTTTATAATCTACCAGCTCGGTGCACCCATTGGCACGCTGATGCTGAAGGTTGTACATCTGTTAGCACCGACTCTTGTTCTATAGCGGGTGTATAATAGAAGTGGTCGGAGAACGGCACAAAATTCTCTGAACATTCGATTCCTTGAGGGAGCCTCATATGCGTATCGGTCCGTGGACCGGACGTGCGGGCACCCACTTTGCAACCGCAGAGGTGAATCGAGTGCCGAACGTCCGACCGACAAAACACTCCTCAGAAAAGAGGAGTTTTTTGTTTCGTGATATATTTGTAAAATGTTCGATTCGCGCTATAGACGATATATCCAAAGTTTTCTGCTTGTGTTGCCAATGACGGGTATTGTAACGGCTATCAATACGTTCGTTGCCAAGGGGTCCAAGGCGGTGCTTACGGCACCAACACTGCATAGATGGGGCATAAGCCTGCTGGTCGCTTATCCATGTGTATTATTTATGGCACCTCTGTCAGTAAAGATTACGAATCGGCTCATTAAGCCGGAATAATATTTTTGCATATAATAGGGGATGATCTTATACAAAAATGTAACATTTGGTCGAGTTGCATTTTTGAGAGGAGAAGGCGATCTAAGGTTGAAACTAAGTTGACTCTGCGAACTTATGAAAACCGGCAGTCGGCTTCGATAACGGGGTGTGGCGCAGCTGGTAGCGCGTACGGCTGGGGGCCGTGAGGTCGCAGGTTCAAGTCCTGTCACCCCGACCATATCTGTTATTATTGACTGGTGAAAACGCTGAAGTTCGAGCACCAACTCGCTCAATTGATTGCGGAGGGCCAAAAGAATTCGACGTGGCGGATGTTCGATGATAAAAACCTATCTGTTGATGACGAACTGCGGATTGTAGATAAAGTCAATCCAAACACACCCGATACCTGGAAGGTTATTGGCCACGGCAAAGTGGACGAGGTTGTCGAGAAGCACTTAGGAGAAATCAGCCAGGAAGACTATAGAGGCCACGAGGACTATAACTCTCAGGAAGAGATGCTATCGACTTATAAAAGCTACTACGGCGAGAGGGTAAATCTGAACACTCCGGTTAAGATAATCCATTTTGATTTTACTCCTACGGTCGGAGAGATTCCTACCGGCGCTATGCTTCTTGAAGAGTCCAAAGTCTACACTGACGGCGGTTCTAGAGGTAATCCTGGAGAGTCGGCGTGCGCTTATGCCATCTGTAAAATGGATGGAACTGTTGTAGAAAAGTCTGGTTCATATATCGGCATTGCTACTAATAATCAGGCCGAATATTACGGTTTCAAACAGGGATTGGAGAGGGCAAGGGACCTTGGAATAGACAAAATAGACTTATTCTCAGATAGCGAGCTGGTGGTCAACCAAATGAATGGAAAATATAAGGTCAAAAATCAAGAACTGACACCACTTCATAGGGATGTGAAAGACTTAGTCGATTCGTTTGAAAAAGTCACTATAACCCATATCCCGCGAGAGCTGAACAAAATTACTGATCACGAGGTCAACCGCATTTTGGATGAGCAAGCCAGGGCTAAGCGTAGAAGGCATCACGGCTAGTAAATATTAGCGTTTTGTGCTAGGATAACAGTGGTCGGACTGATAGTTGGTCACTGAGCCCCTAAAGGACTCAGAGGAAAGTCCGGACAGCACACGGCAAGACAGTTGCTAACGGCAACCGGGGGAAACCCTAGGGAAAGTGCCACAGAAACGAAACTACCCGCAAGGGAAAAGATGAAACGAGTGCGGTAAGAGCGCACAGTTCTGCCAGGTGACTGGCAGAAAAGGTAAACCCTGTCTGCTGCAAGGGATATGTCGCATACGAGCTGCCCGCTCGCGGCGCATCATAAGTAATCCGCTCGAGCCTATTGGCAACGATAGGCCTAGATAGATGATCAACCTCGACAGAATCCGGCTTATCGCCAGTCCGACCACTAAAAAACCGCTCACTAACGAGCGGCTTTTTATTTGATGGAAGCCTTTACGACTTCTTCGAAGGCTTTTGGTTCATTGACGGCCAGTTCGGCCAGGATTTTGCGGTCTAGTGTAATATTAGCCTTTTTCATTCCCGCAATCAGGCGGCTATAACTGGTGCCATGTGCTCGAGCGGCGGCGTTAATACGGGCGTTCCAGAGCTGGCGGAATGTGCGCTTGCGGTTACGGCGGTCTCGGTATGAATACTGCAAAGAGCGGACAACGGCTTGCTTGCCGCGCTTAATAGAGGAGCGGTGGGCCTTTGACATGCCCTTAGTGGCCCGGCGGATTTTCTTGTGCTTCTTGTGGGCTGTAACACCCCTTTTGACGCGCATAGCCTAAATTCCGAGCTTTCGCTTGAGGTTCTTGGCTTGTCGGCCGTTTAGGCTCGAATCAACAGCTAGGCGGCGCTTGCGGCCGGCGCTTTTCTTCTCAAGAAAGTGATTTAGACTAGCGTGCCTATGGACTAGTTTGCCGGTCTTGGTCACCCGAATCCGCTTCTTTGTCCCGCTGTGCGTCTTTAGCTTTGGCATTACCTGTTTTCCTTATAACAAAACTTAACTGACGGCCGGCGAACTGGGGTTCGGAATCGACGGCGATACTATCACCCAGAAGCTCTTTTAGTTTATCTGCCAGCTTATAGCCCAAGTCTCTATGGGCCATTTCTCGTCCTCGATAGATTATCGTAATTTTCACCTTATGTCCAGCGTCGAGGAACTCGGAAACCTTGCGCAATTTGACGCTCATGTCGTGCTCGCCAATCTTCAATCCAAAGCGCATTTGCTTCATGTCTAGGCTTTTGGCTTTCTTTCGGCCCTTTTGCTGCTGCTTGGTGCGTTGGTAGTTGTATTTACCCCAGTCTATTATGCGGGCCACTGGGGGTTTCGAAGTGGAGCTAACCTCAACGAGGTCCAAACCAGCGGCACGAGCGGCGCTCAGGGCCTCTGAGAGTGATAAAACGCCTAGTTGCTGGCCGTCTTCGCCTATAACTCGAAGGCTGTCCGAGCGGATAGCCTCGTTTCTTCGCGGGTTACTGGCGATATTGGTTGCTCCTCACCATCTGTTATCCAGATAATATCAGAAGTCATTCCCCTAGTACAGTTATTTATATAAGCACAGTCTCGACAACCGGTTGGCGATATTGGAGAGCCTCAGAGATGTGCTCAGGTTCGATGGTGCGGTTATTTGCAAGATCTGCGATAGTGCGGGCTACTTTGACGGAGCGTACATAAGCTCTGGCCGAGAGTTCTAGCTTGGGTGCGGCTTCATCTAGAAGAGACTTGGCATCGGAGCTTAAATTGGCTAATAATCTGATTTCTTGGTTGGTCATAGAGCTGTTGTAGCGAGAATCACCGAAACGCTGTTGCTGTAAAGCATATGCCGCTTCAACCCTTGGTTTTATGACTTGCGACTCAGACGGGCGGTTCTTGGTCTCAAGTAGTCGCTTGTAATCGACACCGTGGACCGGGAGGTGTAAATCAATACGGTCGAGAATCGGCCCCGAGACCTTCTTCTGATAGCGGGCAATGGCCGAGGGCATACAAACGCAGGGTTTGTCGGTACCAAAGTAGCCGCAGGGGCAGGGGTTTTGGGTGGCTACAAGGATGAAATTAGCCGGATAGGTAGCCGAGTCTTTAACTCGGGCGATGGTCACAGTGCCGTCCTCTAGGGGCTGGCGGAGGGCTTCCAGGCAGCCGTGGCTGAATTCCGGCAGCTCATCCAGAAAAAGTACGCCTCTGTGCGCCAGAGAGGCTTCTCCGGGCCGCGGCGACGTACCGCCGCCGATTATAGCCATCATTGAGGCTGTGTGATGTGGCGCCCTAAAGGGTCGATTCGTAATAATTTTGGTACCCCAGCCGGCTCCTAGGCTGTGCAAGTGGGTTACTTCGAGTACTTCGGAATGGCTTAGAGACGGTAATATGCCGCATATTGCCCGTGCCAGCAAGCTTTTACCGGTACCCGGAGGGCCGTGTAGCAGGATATTATGGTGTCCAGCGGCGGCAATTTCCAGCGCTCTCTTGGCCAGAGGCTGGCCCACGACCTCTGAAAAATCGATATCCGCTCGGTCTTCAGGCGGAGCAATTAAGCGGCCATCGCCAGTTTTGATAGCTTTCAATGGGATAACACCTGCAAGGTCCAAAAACACATCCTTTAGGTTGCCCGCGGGCTTGAGCGCCAGCCCAGGGATTAAATAGGCCTGCGCAAGGTTAGATCTTGGTATATATACAACTTTGGGGCGCAGATTTTTAGCACTTAACAAACGGCCAATCAGGCCGCGTACGGGGTTAAGTGTACCGTCGAGGTTAAGTTCACCGAAGAACAAGGCGCCATTGAGTTTATCTGTTTGAATCTGTTTTGCTGCCGCCAGGACCGATATGGCCATAGCCAGGTCCAAGCTAGTAGATTCTTTGGGCACATCAGCCGGAGACAGATTCAAGGTCACACGTTTTTTGGGAAATTCTAAACTGCTATTGGCAAAGCTTGCCCGCAAACGATCCTTAGCTTCGTTAACGGCTTTTGAGGCATAGCCGGTGATTGTAATTGAGGGCAGGCCGTTAGTAATGTGGCACTGCACTTCAACCGGCAGGCTGTCCATACCGGAAAAATCGACGACGCTTTGAACGCTCCCAGCCATAGATTAATTCAATCACTATGCGTGTCAAAAATTAATTGCTTGCGTTTAATTTTGTTAGGAGCGAGCGGCAAAAAAGTGAAACGCCTGCCGAGTTTTAGGCAGGCGTTTCGTAGGTTGGTTGGAGGTTTTTGCGGATCTTTGTATTTGATTCTTTTTCATGGAACAACCGCTTGCGAGAAGCGGTTGTTACAGATCATTTTTATTTTTGAGCACTTTTTTTATTCAGTGCTAGTTTTCATCTTATATGCACCTATAAAACCTTGTCAACAAGATTTTTATGCTTGATTTATAATTCCTGTGGATAACTTAGGCTAGTTCAAGCAAAATCCACGGTACGATTCAAAAGCCTGGGCGTTCGTTGATGTGTTAAGGCAGGTGAGCCTGCGTGCAGTGCGCAGCGAGCGCCCAACTCTGCCTGCTTTTCGGCATTTGCTCGTTCCGTTTTTGAAAGTGCCTCAGATTTTATCAACTCACTTTTGCCAGTGGGGCAGTTTTTACGAGCTTATTCAGTCGACTGCCGGGTCCGGGCTAGAATATTCCCGATTTGTGGGCGATAAGATACTCAACGGTTTCTTGTAAGCTGCGCTTTGCCGGATCGTCATTTTCAAGTCTCTTAAACAGTTCTTTAGAGGTTAGCCACTCATATCCGGGGAAGTCTTAGGGGCTATAGCCGGCGACATCATCGGAGTAATAAGAATATATACCCCTGGAAGCAGCTTTCAGCACCGGTCGGCGGGAATTTACGGACTAATTTAAGTTTATCCGGGCCTATTTCGAGTCCTAGATACTCCTCGGGTCGCTTTTTAATATATTTGAGGTGGGTGATGTTGCCACGGCAAGGCCACTAGTTTGTGAAATCAAACGCGCCGGTGCAATTGATTTATTCACGTTGCGGCGTGGTTGCGGCTTGGCGGCCAAAGTTCGCCAACGTGGTTTTTAATAAGCACTCAAGCTCGCAAAAAAGCAACCGCCCAAATTGGCTGCTAGGCTGTGCAAAATAGTCGTAATTTTTTTATCATTTTGGCTAACTAAATCAAATAGTTCGTCATCATCACACAGGCTGCATACGAGCAGAATAATGATAAATATGATGGCCCGAAAAACGAAATATTCCGTATGTTATTTGTTCGTATTTGATAATATTATGCGACTTTGTTGTAGAAACTGATATGTGTATAAGTGGCCTAGGATAAGATAGATACAGTAACTATAACAACAATAGTATATTGACTAAACATAAGAAGTGTAGTATGCTTCAAATCAGGTAAGAAAAACAAAAAAACTTACTATACAGGCCGGTAGAGTTTGCAGCCTGAACGGCGCTCAGACCCGCGAATAGCGGGCGCGAGCGGTCAGTCAATGTCATTGGACGGTAAGCGCTATTAAGTCATTACACTATGGGCGCATTTACCGTCCATGACTCCATGCTAGAGAGTTTTGCAAAGTAAGGGTTCAGCCTTTAACCACACTAAAGTCTGGACCCTTTACTTATTTGTACAGCAACAGGAGATGCATTGAAGAGCCTAAAGTACTTTATAATTGAATAAAATACTTATGAATTCCAAACTAAAATTTTGGTC
>CAZPFQ010000007.1:12720-22461 GCA_964585885.1 uncultured Candidatus Saccharibacteria bacterium
AAAGTACTTTATAATTGAATAAAATACTTATGAATTCCAAACTAAAATTTTGGTCCTTTGCCTCGCTAATCTCTTTCGTTGCTCTGATATCGATAATGCTGTTCACCAGCCCGGCTAAGAACATTACTTCGGCCATACCGTTCTTCGCTGTATTAGTCTTGTTCTTGATAAGTATCGGGCACGGCCTGGTTTATCTCAGGAGGCCGCTTATCGGGCGGCGGGGGCACAACCGTATCGCCATAATCAGCGTCCTTATAACCCTTATGCTGATGTTCCGTAGTGCGCAGACATTGAACTGGATAGACGCATTGATACTTCTGCTAGTGGCCTTCGGACTGCTTTTTTACAGCTCCAAACGCTCTGCTTAAACTAAGCCGGCCCAAGCCAGTAGTTTATTAGGCATACAATCTGATCCAACATTCGATTATAATAAAGCCTATGCATAACGAAGGTGGACCTCAGTTAGAGTTGCCCGCGCAAATGCCCCAATCTCCCGAGACGCAAGGGGGCGAGCAGGCGCAAGAACAGGCTGTTGAGAAACAACGCCCGGCTAAACACGAAGCTGGGGTTGGCAAACAGGCTCCAAAACCTGGTTCTACCTCTGTTCAAGATGATATTCAGCAGTTGCCTACAATAGATATCCAACATCCCGCCCTGGGCGATGAGGAGGCTGCAAAGCCGCCGGTCTCTCCGGTAACCAATGATTTGCGGGCGGCAGACGCAGACCTTATAGAAAAGCAGTGGATAGAGCGCAGTAAAACGGTGGCAGCTAAGACTCGCGATGATCCGCATCTGCAAAAAAGCGAAATGAGCAAAATAAAAGCCGACTATATCCATAAACGTTTCAACAAAATAATCAAAACCGACGATAAAAAATGACAATCCTCATAGTATTAGCTGGATTTTTGGTCCTAGTCGCGGCCGGTTGCACCTTTGCTTACGTTTATATCCAAAAACTTTATCGTGAACAAAAGAATTATGAACGCGGCCTGAAAATGGTACCGCTGCTAATACACCTGCCGCCGCTGAGTGATGATACCGAGTCCTCGGGGCGCGACGCTCGTGATTTGGCTAATGAGAACATCTCTCGAGCCGTGACGCTCTACACCATCTTGGCCAGCACCTTCCAGAAAGGTTTTAAAGCTCGCTTTTACGGCCAGCGACACGTAGCACTAGAGATAGTGGCCAGCAAAGGCTTTGTTTACTTCTATGCAGCCGTGCCCGTACCGCTTATAAGTGTCGTCGAGCAAGCCATAATCAGCGCCTACCCAACGGCCAAACTCGAAGAGGTGGCCGAACACAACATCTTTAATCCGGTCGGACGCATAACCGGCACGATGGGCGGTGAGATGGTACTTAAAGAAAATTACGTTTATCCAATTGCCACCTACGAAGACATCAAGCGCGACACCATGCAGTCACTACTGAACGCCCTGTCTACGCTCGATAAAGAAGATGGTGCTGGCGTGCAAATTCTTCTGCGACCGGCTCACGAAGTCTGGCGCAAAACGGCCAAGACTGAAGTCGAGCGCAAACGTACCGGAAAGAGTAAGGGAGTCGGCGTAGACAAGGCCCTGGGAGGCGTAGGGCAGGTGTTTACAGCTTTGACTAAGCCGCCAGAGTCACAAACTGAAGGCAAGCCCGAGAAACCGCACGAAATAAGCTCACTGGACGAATCCATCGTTCAATCTATAGAGGACAAAACCAAACAGCCAGCATTCGAAGTGATTATTCGATTGGTTTCCAGTTCGAATTTGACTCACCGCGCCCAGAGCGTTCTCAATAATTTGGTCGCGACATTCTCGCTATTTGATGCGCCGGGCAAGAACGGCTTTAAATTTGTGCCGGCCAAAGACTTAGATAACTTTGTGACCTCTTATATTCTGCGGTTCTTCCCGCAGGCCGGCAGTCGCAATATCTTAAATGCCACCGAGCTGGCAACTTTGTTTCATTTTCCTGACCAGAGCAATATTCCGACCAGCCAGCTGGAGAGACAACCGTCTAAACAGGTGGATGGTCCCAGAAATGTACCCGAGGAGGGCCTGTTGCTGGGTTACAATCTCTTTCGCGGCGCCAAAAAGGCCATCAGGCTCTCTTTGGCAGACCGACAGCGCCATATGTATGTAGTGGGGCAGACCGGTACTGGTAAGTCGACCTTTTTGGAGAATCTGGCTCTGCAGGACATGCTGGAGGGCCGCGGCTTTGCTTTTGTTGACCCGCATGGTGATGCCGCAGAACGTCTGTTGTCCATGGTTCCCAAAGAGCGCACCGAAGATGTCATTTACTTTTCCCCTGGTGACATGGACTATCCGCTGGGGCTCAATATGTTTGAGTACAAGACCGCCGACCAGCGTGACTTTCTAATCCAGGAAGCTATCAATATGCTCTATAAACTCTATGATCCCGGCCACACCGGAATCATCGGTCCGCGCTACGAGCACATCTTCCGCAACGCTGCACTAACTGTCATGGCCGACGGCGGCACCTTTGTAGATATCCCGAAACTGTTTCGTGACAGCGACTTTGTGGAGCAGAAATTGAAGTCGGTAACCGACCAGCAGGTCATAGACTTTTGGCGCAAGGAAATCCCTCAAAGCCAACGCAGTAACGAATACGGTGAAGTTACCAGCTGGTTTGTCTCGAAGTTCGGCGCCTTTTTGTCTAATGAGATGATGCGCAACATAATCGGCCAGACTAAGAGTGCTTTTAATCTGCGTGATGTCATGGACGACGGCAAAATTCTTTTGGTTAACCTTAGCCGTGGGCGAGTCGGCGACTTAAACTCCAAGCTCCTGGGCATGATATTCGTTATGAAGTTCGAGGTGGCGGCCATGAGCCGGGCCGACATACCCGAAGAGGAGCGCAAGGACTTCTCACTATACGTCGACGAGTTTCAGAATTTTGCCACCGATAGTTTTGCCGATATCCTAAGCCAAGCCCGAAAGTACCGCCTAAACCTTATAGTGGCCAATCAGTTCACCACTCAGTTAAAAGACGAAGTGCGTGATGCCGTGTTCGGCAACGTAGGATCGGTAGTCAGCTTCCGGGTTGGTACTACTGACGCCGAATTTCTGGCCAAACAGTTTGCACCGGTGTTCGATATCGACGATTTGCAGTTTTTGCCCAACTACAATACTGTCACGCGTATGATGATTGGCGGCGTTCCAGTACAGCCGTTCTCTATGGCTACCTTGCCACCGTTAGGTAATCCTAATCAGCAACTCTCGAACGCCCTCAAACAATTGTCAGCCGCTAAGTACGGCCGACCAAAGGTCGTAGTTGAGAAAGAGATATTCGGGCGCTTGGAAACTCAGCCTCGAGCGCCGAGTTTACCGCCGGGGGGTCGCTCCGCACCAGCCGATAGCCGCGTATGGGAAGAGATGGGCTTGGGACAGCCTAGAAGCGCCCCTAGTGCATTTCCGCCGCAAACCCCGTCACAAAGACCGATTCCGGCGTCTCAACCGCCCGTGGCGGCGCCTAAAGCATCTTCCGGCCCGTCATTTTTAGACGAATGGCTAGCAAAGCGCAAGTCAGACACAAAGACTAACCCTCCGCCAGTCGCACCGCAGTCTCACCCTCCACCATCTCCACCGCCTCCTCCCAAAAAAGAAGATGAGGTACCTTCTGTTCCGCCAGCCGGCGCAAGCACGCCTTGGACTCTGCCGCCTTCGCCGTCTGAACCGGAACCGGCTAAAGAAGCGGCAGCGATTCCCAAACCGCAGAGCGATGTATTCAAGATTGACCGTGATGCGCTGGATAAGCATCCCGAGCAGACCATCCGCATCGACAAAGATGGCAACATTACCCAAGTGAAAGGTTAAAAGATATAAAAATCCCCGCGGCTACTTGAAGTAACCAGCGGGGAAGTGAGGGAGAAGGCGCGCAAGGGGGTACAAGCGGCCTTCTCCCTCTGTCGTCGATGGCACCGTGCACAGGTGCCGTAGGCAGTCGAACGACGGCTGCCGGCGCGAACTCCTCTGGCGGATTCGCGCCCCGTCCGCAGGGCGCTGTGGGAACCCCGCGAACTCTTGAAAACCTATGGCTGAAAAGTCGGCGGCTTGGGCATCCAGGTCGCCACCAGGATAAGGCTGACGCCCCATCCCAGAAGGCACGCCGCAAGGCCTCCGCAAGCCCATCCCAGTCCGACAACCGGGGGTCGGCGCGTAGCTACTAGAAAGCTCTGGGCGCAGAACAGCGAGCCCAAAAAAGCCGGCGCGCTAATCATTAACGCCTGAAGCCACCAGACCATTTCGCCTCCTTGCTCGTCCGCTAGTCGAACGCTCGTGAGAGTCTTCTGAGAACTACGCGAGCAGCTTCCACAAGAATCATGAAGGGCAGTAGCACCAACGAGGCAACGCATAGTGCATATGCCATCCATCGCAAGCCGTGCTCCTCAAGCCAGAGTGTCGGCCTAATGGGGGCAGTCAGCAGAGTAAAACCCATGAATATATCGGTTCTTCTTCCCATGCTTGCCCTCTCGGTCGTAGGCTCAACTTTGAAAGTTCTCCCTTCCGGCGTGCCGGAAAAGTAGCCCTATTATACCACTAATGTCTAGATAATCAACAGAGGTGGATGAACAATTTTTACACCATAAAACGCTTGTTTTTGACGGCCAAAATTGCTAAAATATTAACAGAGTGGTAACACCTTGTAAATTACCTAAGAGAGGGTTAGTTTCTTAGTGAGCGAAAAAGTAAAAAAGACTGGCTATGACGCCAGTCAAATACAAGTACTAGAGGGTCTCGAGCCGGTACGCAAACGGCCGGGTATGTATATTGGCAGCACCGGTCCGGAAGGTCTCCATCATCTGGTATGGGAGCTAATAGATAACGGCATAGATGAAGCCCTAGCTGGCTTTGCTACGTCAGTGCATGTACAGATGCTGGAAGACGGCGGTATAACTGTTACGGATAACGGCCGCGGTATCCCAACCGACAAGCACGCCAAGACCGGTAAGAGCGGCGTAGAGACGGCCCTTACCATATTGCACGCCGGCGGAAAATTCGGCGGTGGTAGCTATAAAGTATCCGGGGGCCTACACGGTGTAGGTGTTAGCGTAGTTAATGCCCTTAGCGAAAAGCTAACGGTAAGCGTCTATCAAAAAGGTAATGAATACCAACAGCAGTATGAGTTTGGTGCTCCCAAATCCAAGCTTGAGATTGTTGGCAAGACCGATAAAACCGGAACTGAAGTTACTTTTTATCCCGACACTAAAATTTTCCAAACCACCGAATTTGATTACGATATCATTTTGGACCGCCTGCGCCACCAAGCTTATTTAACTAAAGGCGTGCGAACATCCATCGAAAACCACGCTAGCGGCGAGCGCTATAGCTTCTATTTTGAGGGCGGTATTGAAAGCTATGTCCGTCATCTTAATATGGGTAAAGAAGCGCTCGATGATGATGTATTTTATGTCGAGAAACAGATTGAAGACGGTGTTGTAGAAATTGCATTGCAATATACCGATGCATTTAGCGAGACGGCTATGGCGTTTGCGAACAACGTCTTTAATCCAGAAGGCGGGACGCATCTCACCGGCTTTCGCATTGCCCTGACTCGAGTCATAAATGAGTACTCCCGCAAAAACGGCCTTGTCAAAGAAAAAGAGGAAAGTTTAACCGGCGACGACGTTCGCGAAGGCCTGACAGCCGTGATTTTGGTGAAGTTACCCGACCCGCAGTTTGAAGGCCAGACCAAAAGCAAGCTCGGTAACCCCGAAGTTCGCGGCTACGTAGAAAGAGTACTCAGCGAATATCTCGGCTACTACCTCGAGGAACACCCGGCGATTGCCCGCAAAATTATTAATAAGGGCTTGCTAGCCGCTCGGGCTCGTAAAGCCGCTCGTGCTGCCCGTGACAACATTATCCGCAAAGGCATCTTGGATGGTGCTGCATTACCCGGAAAACTAGCCGACTGCGCCACCAAAGACCGCTCCCAAGCCGAGCTGTTTATAGTTGAGGGCCAGTCAGCCGGCGGCAGCGCCAAAGATGGTCGTAACAGCTACTACCAAGCTATTTTGCCCCTTCGCGGCAAAGTGCTTAATGTAGAGCGCGCTCGTTTGGACAAAATGCTGGCAAACCAGGAAATCCTGAACCTGATTAAAGCTCTGGGCGTAGGTATAGAAGAGCAGTTCGACATGGAAGGTCTGCGCTATGAACGGATTATATTAATGACTGACGCCGACGTAGACGGCAGCCACATTACTACTTTGTTGCTAACTCTTTTGTTCCGCCATATGCGCCCGATACTCGAAGGAGGGCACGTTTACGTAGCCCAGCCGCCCCTGTTTGAACTGGTAAAACCGGGCCGCAAAAACAGCATTTTTGTCCAAACTAACGAAGAACTGGATAAAGTATTGTCTGATGCGATTGCCAAGCGAAAAGAAGAAGGGCTGAAGAGCGATGCATCAGACGACCGATTCAAACAAGCCGGCTTTATAGAGCAAAAGCGCTATAAGGGACTTGGTGAAATGGATGCTGAGCAGTTATGGGAAACTACAATGGACCCGGAAAATCGAGTGCTGGTTCAAGTTAAAATCGAAGACGCCGAAAAGTCCGACGCCATATTCTCCAAGCTTATGGGAACAGAGGTAGAGATGCGAAAGAACTTCATCCAATCACGAGCCAAGTTCGTGAAAGAACTGGATATCTAGATGGACGACAGAAGTAAAGGACTGCTGCCCACGGCCGAAAAACACTCCAAATCTGTTCTAGACCGAAGCGTCGAAGACGAGATGGAGACCAGTTATCTTCAGTATTCGATGAGCGTTATTGTGGCTCGGGCACTACCCGACGTGCGTGACGGACTCAAGCCAGTGCACCGCCGAATCCTCTACGTAATGGATAAAAACGGTATCCGGGCCGGCAGTAAGCACACCAAAAGCGCCACCATCGTAGGCGATGTAATGGGCCGCTATCACCCTCACGGTGACACAGCCATTTATGACTCCATGGTGCGATTGGCCCAGCCATTCTCTACACGTTATTTATTGGTTGACGGGCAAGGAAACTTCGGTAGCCTAGATGGCGATCCGCCCGCAGCCTATCGCTATACAGAAGCCCGAATGACTAAGGCTTCCGAGGCCTTGGTAGAAGACATCGATAAAGAAACTGTGCCGTTCCGCGACAATTTTGATGGCTCTTTGCAAGAACCGGAGGTCCTGCCGGCCAAACTGCCGAACCTGCTGTTAAATGGCCAAATGGGCATTGCCGTTGGTATGGCCACAAACATACCGCCCCATAACCTATCTGAGCTGGTCGATGCCACAGTTGCTCAAATCGATAATCCCGAGGTAACACTCGACGAGTTGATGCAGTACGTTAAAGGTCCGGATTTTCCGACCGGCGCCGTAGTTTACGGCAAAGAATCAATCCGCCAAGCCTTCGCTACCGGTCGGGGCGGGGTTGTGGTGCGCGGTGTGGCCGACATTGAAGAAGCCGCCAAAGGCAGCCGCCACCGAATAATTATTAGCGAAATACCGTATTCGGTTAATAAAGCCGGCCTGGTCGAAAAAATGGCCGAATTGGTAAATACCAAGCGAATCTCCGGTATTGCCGACATCCGCGATGAGAGCGCTCGCGGTGCGGTTCGTATCGTGGTAGACCTTAAAAAAGACGCCTATCCCAAGAAGCTGCTCAACCAGCTTTATAAACTTACTCCTTTGCAGACGACCTTCCACTACAACATGCTGGCATTGGTGGACGGCATCCAACCGAGAGTTTTGGGGCTCCAAGACATCATCAACGAGCATATCCATCATCGACAGGCTGTTGTACGCCGTCGGACTGAGTTTGAACTTCGAAAGGCCCAAGATCGTGCCCACGTGCTCGAAGGCCTTAAGATTGCCCTAGACCATATCGACGAGGTAATTAAGACTATCCGTGCCAGCCAAACTAGCGAAGAAGCCCAGGCTAATCTGATAAAGAAATTCAAACTCTCAATTATCCAGGCCCAAGCCATTTTGGCGATGCAGCTGCGCCGATTAACGGGGCTAGAGCGCAAAGTTATAGAAGACGAGTTGGCGGAATTGGTTAAACTAATTTCTCAGCTTGAGTCAATTTTATCGGATGAAAAGAAAATTTTGGGCATTATCAAGGACGAACTACAAGAGCTTAAGAAAGTTTTTGGCGATGAGCGCCGTACTAAGATAGTTGCTCAGGAGCTCGGGCGCCTAAGCGATGAAGACCTAGTTCCAGACGAACAGGTTGTGGTAACGCTTACATCAGCCAACTATATAAAGCGCACATCCATCATTGATTACAAGCGCCAGGGCAGGGGTGGTAAGGGCCGACGTGGCATGGCTACAAGGGAAGAGGATGTCATTGAGCATGTTGTAAACGCCTCAACACACGACTATCTTTTGTTCTTCACTAACAAAGGCCGCGTCTTCAGAATCAGGACTTACGAGGTGCCGGCGGTCGGTTTAAACGCCAAAGGCTTGGCACTGGTAAACCTGCTTCAGCTTCAGCCGGAAGAATACGTTTCATCGGTAATAAATGTCAGTAAGCAAACCAACGGCGGCGGCAATGGACACCTGCTGATGTGTACTGTAAAAGGCACAGTCAAGAAAACTCCCTTCGAGCAATACCAAAATGTCCGCTCGACCGGACTGATTGCTATCAGGCTGGATGATGGCGACGAGCTCAAGTGGATCCGTATGACCACCGGTAAGGACGAGGTCATCATAAGTACCAGCCAAGGCCAGGCTATTCGCTTCAATGAAACTGATGCGCGGCCGATGGGCCGGGCGTCCAGAGGTGTACGTGGCATCCGTCTGCGTGCCGGCGACAAAGTTATAGGCATGGATATTGTTAATAATGAATCCTACATGTTTGTTATATCCGAGTTCGGCTACGGTAAGCGCACCAAAGTTAGCCAGTTTACACCTCATAAACGCGGTGGTGTCGGTATTCGCTCAGCTGTGGTGAATAAAAAGACCGGACAACTGATAAGTGTCAAAGCCCTTCAGGGAGATGACCAAGAGGTTATCATCATATCTACTCAAGGTCAGACCATCCGCCTTGGCCTTAAAGACATTCCTTCACTGGGTCGAGCTACTCAAGGAGTACGTATTATGCGTCTCAACGATAAGGATTCCGTCGCCTCTCTGGCATTGGTGGAGAAGGTTGATGATGAAGAAGACGATGAGGAAGAGCAGCAAAAGCCGGATAAAGAAAAGAAGCCTACCGGAAAGACCGCAACGCCCAAACCAAAACCCACCCCAAAAACCAAGTAAATAAGCTCAGTTGACCGCCCAAGTTATATTCGGTATCATATTAGGTAGCTTTTAGGGGTTCTCTTTTAAAGTGCTCTCGATTGATATGAGCACCGGACAATGTGAACAACTCGCTAAGCCATCCACCGATGGCGGCGGCGGGTCAAGACCTTAAAGCGTTCATTGAAAACTAGGTAGTGCAAATCAACGTCAGTTCGAAAATCTGAGTTAAAAATTCAGTAAACGGGATTTATCCTGTTTTTGTGAAGAGTTTGATCCTGGCTCAGGATGAACGCTGGCGGCGTGCCTAAGATATGCAAGTCGAGCGGTAAGGCTCTCACAGATTATTCGACAGAGCCAGGTCTTTGGAGATTTTCCGGCTGGAAAATCATCCAAAATCATTTTCGAAAGAAATGAAAGCCTGGTGGCAGACTTAAGTTTACTTAAGTCGGTCGAGTAATGCGTGAGAGTACACGAGCGGCGGACGGCTTAGTAACGCGTAGGAACGTACCCCAGAGTGAGGG
>CAZPFQ010000008.1:0-15518 GCA_964585885.1 uncultured Candidatus Saccharibacteria bacterium
CTGTTTGCAAAGACTTGCTCCGAGCAGGTTTGGGTAGGGGACGGCGGCAAGTGTGACCGTGGTGCATCTATTACCACAGCTTGCGGTGGGGCATCGGATGTGACGTATCGTTTCAACTCCTTTGCCGAAGGAATCACACAAGCCAACGGTGGTTGTTCCTACGGCGGAACTAACCGCTATTACGGGAATGTCTTTTCTGGTGGGCTGCCTTGCTCATGGCAGTCTCAGTACAATTTGCAGTTTGATTACAACGTCATGGGCGTGCCCTATCCAGGGTTCACAACCTGCGGTCCACATGATGTGATTGCACCCCCAGGTTTTACAAACTCTGACGCGCCGGCTTACAACTTCCACCTGTCGTCGTGTTCTGTAGCCGCGGCCAACTTTGTTCCCACAAACGTACCTGGTGGCTTCCCAACCACCGATTACTCTGGCAGTGCTCGACCCCAAGGAACTAGCCTTGACGCCGGTGCTTTTGAGAGCTGCTAAGCTCTTTACGCAAGACGGTTTTAGTTTTAAGCTAAATACTATGCGAGCGATGATTTTGTATCATCCGAGGACCGAGCAAGAGGGAATAGTCGAAAGCTATGTCCACGATTTTAAGCGTTTTAAAGGTAAAGATTTAGAGAAAGTTAGTCTCGATACCGTCGAGGGCGCACATATTGCCGAGCTCTATGACGTCATGCGCTATCCGGCAATATTGGTGATAGGCCCAGACGGCGCGTTGCAAAAAGCCTGGGAATCACCAATTATGCCTCTAATGGACGAAGTCGATTCTTATATACACAACTCAGAGACCGATTTCGCCCGAGCTCGGCTTTTAAGCGTCTAGGCGCTGCCGCCTCTTATCTGTTAAAATCAAGCCTAGATGAGTAATAGTGAAAAGTCGGCTGCCGCATTGGCCGAAGAGCGTCTGCTTGAGCTTTGGCGCAAGAATAAAACTTTTGAAAAAAGCCTAAGCCAACGCGATGGACAGCCATACTTTAGTTTTTACGACGGTCCGCCGTTTGCTAACGGCCTGCCGCATTTTGGCCACTCGCTAGTCACCTCAGTCAAAGACTCAACATTGCGCTACAAGACCATGCGCGGCCAATACGTACCTCGGCGCAACGGCTGGGACTGCCACGGCTTGCCCGTGGAATATGACGTCGAAAAAGACTTTGGCATCTCGGGCAAAAAGCAGATCTTGGAGCTTGGGTTGGAAAAATTCAACGAAGCCTGCCGTCAGTCAATCTTTCGCTATAAAGCCGACCACGAAGCCTTTATGCAACGCATCGGCCGCTGGAGCGACTACGACAATTATTACGCCACGGTTGATACAAATTACACCGAGAGCGTTTGGTGGGTACTCAAGCAAATAAAGGAGAAAGGACTGCTGTACCGCGGCCTTAAATCGACGCCGTATTGCCCCCGTTGCGAAACACCGCTGTCCAATTTCGAACTCAACGAAGGCTACCGCGACGATGTGCCAGACCCAAGCGTTTTTGCCCTATTTCCACTCAAAGACGATCCTAAAACCAAGCTCATAGCCTGGACTACCACGCCCTGGACACTGCCGGCGAACGCCGCCTTAGCGGTCAATCCCACAGCCGAATATGCTTACGTAAAGTTAACAGGGGCCGATTCGACGCTGATAATGGCCAAGAACCGCCTACCAGAGCTAGATCTGCGAAAACATGACTACAGCGTCTCTAAAGTGGTCAAAGGCAAAGAGCTGGTTGGTCTCAAGTACGAGAGTTTATACGATTTACCAAAGGGAAAATTTAGCCCAGAGCGAGCCGACAATGCCCACCAAGTCTTCAGTGATAAAAACGTCAGCCTAGAAGATGGCTCCGGAATATTGCATGTCGCGCCACGCTACGGTGAGACCGACTTGGAACTAGGCTTAAAGCAGGAACTGCCACTTATAGAAAGCGTCAACGCCAGCGGCCAGCTGATTTACGGCCCCAAAGAAGCTCTGGGGTTATTTTTCAAGGAAGCCGACCGGCATATTATCGCTGATCTTACGCGCCACGGCCGTATCTTCGCCGCCGAAACAATCGAACACACATATCCGTTTTGTTGGCGCTGTGACACACCACTAATGTACTTCGCCACTACTACCTGGTTTGTAGCCGTTAGCCAAATTCGGGCTCAGATGCTAAAGACCGCCGAAGACATCGTCTGGGTGCCGGGGCACACCAAAGAGGGGCGATTTGGTAAGTGGTTGGAGGGTGCCCGCGACTGGGCCATCTCGCGTAACCGTTACTGGGGTGCACCGCTGCCTATCTGGCAGAACGTAGACGACGAAGACGATTTTATCGTTGTTGGCAGTATCGCCGAGCTCGAAGAGCTGGCCGGGAAGGAATTGGTCGCCAAACACCTTCCAGATAAAGGCGAGCGAAATTCGCCCGATTTACACCGCCCGTATATCGACGCTATCAGCTTCGAAAAAGACGGTAAAACCTACAAAAGGGTCGAGGAGGTGCTAGATTGTTGGTTCGAAAGCGGCTCGATGCCCGTAGCTCAATGGCATTATCCATTCGAAAATAAGGAGTTATTTGCTAAAAGTCTGCCAGCCGACTTTATAACCGAGGCAATAGATCAAACGAGGCTGTGGTTTTATGTCCAGCATGTCATTTCGACCATATTATTTAATAAACCGGCCTTCAAACAGGTGATAGTCATTGGCTTTATTCTAGCGGCAGACGGCCAAAAGCTTTCCAAGCGCCTTCGAAACTATCCACCTTTGGACGAAGTCTTCGATAGCGAGGGCGCCGATGCCCTGCGCCTATATCTGTTATCACGAACTCAAGCCACCGAAACTGCCGACTATATGCGTTTTGACCGCGACGGTATGCGCGATATGCAGCGAAACGTCATCGATACCCTGCGTAACAGCTTCCGCTTCTTCAAGACTTACGCCGATGTCGACGGCTGGAAACCGCAAAAATTCGAAACCCCGGCCTCAGATAACATCTTAGATAAGTGGATTATAGCCCGGTTTGAGGAGACTGTAGCGGTGGCTACTACAAGCGCCGATAACTATAAGATAGCCCACGCCATACTACCGGTGTTTAGCCTGATTGATGATCTGTCTAATTGGTATATTCGCCGAAGTCGGCGTCGCTTCTGGAAGAGCCAGAACGATAAGGATAAGGAGAACGCCTACGCTACTTTGCACTACACGCTTATGCGTATCTGTCAGCTGCTTGCTCCGTGGGCGCCGTTTATAGCCGATGAATTATGGCGTGAACTGGCCAAAGATTTGAAGATAGCTGAATCGGTGCACCTGAGCGACTGGCCATCTGTTAATAAGCCGGATAACGCTAGCGCTAAAACGCTAGAAGAAATGAAAAAGGCCAGGGAATATATAGTCGAGGGCCTGGCACAGCGGGCAAAAGCTGGAGTTAAAGTTCGCCAGCCGCTGGCCGCCGTGGAACTACCATCAATCCCTGCCGCATATAAAGAGATAATCGCCGATGAGCTAAACGTCAAAGAAGTTAAATCCGCAAAATCGGTTAAAATTGACACTAAACTAACAGATGAGCTCAAGCAGGAAGGCGTGATGAGAGAGCTGGTGCGCTTTGTCCAAAGCTCGCGAAAAAAGGCCAAATTGCGCGTAGACGACAGAATACAGTTGCGAATTGACTCAGATTCTCCCCAGATAACAGGAGCAGTGAATCGTTTCAAGGAGACCATATACACTGAAACTCTAGCGACTAGAGAGCTAGAGGGTGAGGGGACTTATTCAGATGAAGCCCAGCTCGACGGTCAAATGGTAAAAATCGCTCTTAAAAAGGTTTTGAGCTAGGTCTTAACACCTATAGATTTGATCTTGATTAGGGTATGGCGCTGGCGGTGGCCGCGGCGCTTATGAACTCGTTTTTTAGCTTTGAAACGGATAGCCGTAACCTTATCGCCCTTAACAACTTGCTCAGTAATGTCGGCTTTTACCGAGACACCGGAAACTATCGGTTTTCCAAGGCTTACTTTGGCTCCGTCAATCAGAAGTAAGGCGTCAAAAGACACCGATTTTTCGTCGCCTAGCAGCTCGACTTCCAGTTCTTGGTCCTCGGTCACCAGATACTGCTTACCGCCGCTGGCAATGACAGCTTTTTTAGAATTTTTTTCCGCCATGCTCAAAAGTTACCAATAGAGCGTAACAGATATAACTACCGCTGTAAAGCTGGCATCCATGGCCCGCTACGGTATGGTAAAGCGTAGCTGGAGCTTGCCAACAAACAGATGAGAGTGGCCTAAACGGCTTTATTTTTTGCCAAATTGGAGTACCTTGGAAGTATGGCCAAGTTTATAAGTAAAATCTTGCTGCTACTCGTTGAAGATGAGATGAATTTAGCCCAGATGTACGCTTCAAAACTAAGTGGTGAGGGTTTCAAGGTTGATATCGCCCACGACGGCGATGAGGGTTTTGAAAAGATGCACACCGAAAAACCCAGCCTGGTGATTATGGACATCTTGCTACCGGGGTTAGATGGGCTGGAAGCCCTAAGAAAAGCCAAAGCCGACTCGCAGACCAAAGATATCCCGATTATTATTCTGACCAACATGTCTGATGCTAACTATGCTAACCAAGCCGCCAAAGAAGGCGCCGCCGACTACATCGTCAAAGCCGAGATTACGCCGAGCCAGTTAGTCCAGCGCGTAAAACAAATACTTGCCAAACAGGTCGATAGCTAAGAGCCTAATTCGAGCGGCCGGCCGGGTTTAGATTTTAAAGGATTAGTGTTAAGCTAAAACTGATATACAAGCAGTGGTGAAAAACTAAAAATGACTAAACACATTGTCGCCGTGTTAAATCAAAAGGGTGGAGTGGGCAAAAGTACCACAGTTATTAACTTGGCGGCCTACCTTGCTAAAGATGGTAAAAACGTTTTGGTGGTTGATGTTGATCCGCAAGGCAATGCTAGTAGTGGCCTTGGGTTAGATAAAAGGGCGTTGAACTCAACATTGTACGACGTGCTATTTTCCCGCGCCGAGGCAGCTAAGACTACTCACAGAGTAACTTCGCATAAGTTATTTTTGATTCCGTCAAACGAACAGTTGGCGGGAGCCGAGGTTGAAATGGTAAATTTGCCGGCACGTGAATTTATGCTAAAAAGCGTGCTTGATAATCTAACCCAAGATTACGACTACATTTTACTCGACTGTCCACCATCACTTGGTCTTTTGAGCGTCAATGCTTTGGCGGCGGCCCATCACGTACTTATTCCGGTGCAGGCCGAGTACTACGCTCTCGAAGGACTCAGTCAGCTGTTGGCGGTAATCCAGCAAGTCAGGGAGGCTGTAAATCCAGACCTTAGCCTTTTAGGCGTTATACTAACTATGTATGATAGTCGTAATTCTCTATCAGAACAAGTTAAACACGAGCTACAGCAACACTTTGGAGACAAAATGTTCCAAAGCGTGATTCCTCGCAACGTCCGCTTGGCCGAAGCGCCCAGTTTCGGGCGCACCATAGCCGAGCATGACAAGTGGAGTAAAGGCGCCCGAGCCTACAAAGCATTGGCTAAAGAACTAGAGGAAAGACTTGTATGAAAAAAGCCAAAAAGGGAGCACTAAGGAGTTAATGATGGCTAAGAAACAGAGTCTCGGGAGAGGATTCGATGCCCTGATTCCAAAGGGGTTTGATAATACTATTCTAAGTGAAGATAAAAACAGGGTACAAAAATTACTCATACAGGACATAGTACCTAATCCGGACCAACCAAGGCGCGAACACCAACCAGAGCAGTTAAACGAGCTTACTGAGTCAGTAAAACTCCATGGAGTGTTGCAACCAATAATCGTTGTTAGGCACAACAGGGGCTATCGTATAGTTGCCGGTGAGCGCCGATGGCGTGCGGCTAAGGCAGCCAAGCTAAACGACATACCGGCCATAGTCCGCTCACTAGCAGAGCTAGAACAGGTGGAGTTAGCCCTTATAGAGAACATACAACGTGTAGATCTCTCACCTCTGGAGCAAGCAGTAGCGGTGTACAAGCTACAACAGCAATTTAATCTCCAGCTAGAGAAGATAGCTGAAAAACTGGGTAAAGCGCCTTCAACTGTAAGCAATTTAGCCAGACTACTACAGTTACCAGAGGAGTCTAAAGAGGCTCTTCGAATGGGTAAAATTACTGAAGGACACGCTCGGGCCATACTGGCGCTTAAGGGTCACCCAGATAAACAGAAACAACTGCTACGTAGCATTTTGAACAACGGGTGGAGCGTGAGAAGGGCTGAGAACTTTGTAAATGCCTCTAAGAGCCCAGATAGCCCCAAAAATACTGCAACAAAATCAGTAGAAGATTCACAGCTGGCTAATGCATTAGGTAAAAAACTCAACACAAAAGTCACGATACGGCCATCGGGTGTGGGTGGTAAGGTGGAAATTCATTACAACAATGAACAAAAATTGGCAGATTTGTCGAAAAAGTTACTAAATTAGCTTAATTTACAATATTTTACACAATGGTCAAAAACGAACAGCTAGTATGTTCGCTATCCATTATTACTTTGCGGCACTACCGCTATTGAATCAAGAATGTGTTGGCTCAAAAACCCGACTAGAACCGGTCTATTTTGTTTAGCGGCATTACTCTAACGGAAAGTTTACCTACTACTTGGTCTAGTTTGACTGGCCCAAAATAACGCGAATCTTCTGAATTGGTTCGGTTATCTCCTAAGACATAAATTTCACCTGCCTGAAGATTCACGTCGGCGCTGCTGGGCGTATAGGTTGCATCTATCGTATATAAGCCGGATTTATCGGGATTGAAGCCGCCGGGAAATTGCTTATTATAAACTTTCACTTTACCGTCTTTGACTACTACTCGTTCACCCGGCAGTCCGATGACGCGTTTGATTAGTTGTTTTGATTGGTTGCCAGCAAAATCTAGTCCTGACTGGTTGAATATGATGATATTTCCTCTGTTAGGGGTGTACTGATGATGAGTCAGGCGGGCCCAGGTGCGCGGCCACTTATCGACTATCAGGCGGTCGTTATTTTGCAGTGTTTTTTCCATGCTCTGGCCGTCAACTTGGTATGACTGCACCACGAACGCCGCTATGCACACAGCAATAAGCGGAGCTAGCAGCAGCAGCGCGGCTGTTGATAATACCGACGACCAACCCTCAAAACGCTGATGCTTAGGCGGCGGCGGTGGTGGATAGTTATACTCTGGCTTGGTGATAAGCGGTGGCGGTTTGGGTCCGGCACTAGATTCCGCCTCGTTATCTTTAAAACGATCCGGTTCGGGCTGGACACTCAGGTTCTGTTCAGACTGCATGACTTATCATTATAGACTAGGAAGTTATGCTTCGAGATATTAGCTAAGCTATACAGATAAGAATAAGCTTTTAACCACTGGTGGTATACTGTTTGGAGTTGTTATGCGAGATAAAAATAAGCCCGACGGGCTGAAAAAACGACAGGCTTCTATTGATGGTATTGTGCCCAGAGCCGAGCTGGGCGTACCAGCGCATCGCTCATACCAACCGTCGCGCAACGATGTGACGCCGACACTGGGTAGTAGTGGCGTGCGAACTGACGGATTTCACCCAAATCGTCAGTCGCCGGGCGGCCTAGGAGCTACAGCGGCCGAAGCGGCCGAGCGAGACACAGTGCTCGATGAGCCAATTGTGCTAGACGACATGGACTACGACAAGCGTAAGCGCAAAATCCATGGTAAAATCCACCGCTCAAAGGGCCGCAGGATTTTCAAGCGCCTGGCAATGGCTCTGCTGATACTGATTGTGGCAACTGCCGCCTTTATGGGCTATAAGTTTTATTACACTCAGAAAAAGGTGCTTTCCGGCGGCGGACACGCGCCGGCCGTTTGCGACGGCAATGTATCTACCGATGAGCTAGTAAGGGAAGGTGACGGACGGGTAAACATCTTACTACTTGGTATCGGCAGCGAAGGCTTGCTGACCGACACTATATTAATAGCTAGCGTCGATCCCTTTACCAACAAGGTGGATTTGCTGAGTATCCCACGCGATTTGTGGGTTAATATTCCCGGTAATGGCCGAGATAAAATCAACGCCGTATACGAATACGGCCAGCGGGCCCCATCGGCTAAAACCAACTTTCAAAAACAGCAAGCCGGCGTAGAAGCGCTCGATAAAACTCTCGAAAATATTACCGGTGTGACGATTCACTATCACGCTGTTTTTGACTTTGCCGCCTTTAAACAAATCGTCAATGCCCTCGGCGGCGTTACGGTTAATGTTCCCGAGACGCTTTATGATCCCACGATTGCATGGGAGAACGCCTACAACCCCGTAATCGCTACCAAAGGTGTCCAGCACTTCAGCGGCGCCCAGGCTCTGCTTTACGCCAAGTCGCGCGAGACGTCATCAGACTTCGCCCGTGCTGAGCGCCAGCGTCTGCTGCTTGTGGCGATGAAAGATAAGGCTCTATCTGTCGGCACATTCTCGAACCCGGTAAAAATAGTCCAACTGATGAACAGCCTGGGTAAGAACGTCTATTCCGACTTCGACACCACTAGCATCAAATGTTTATACCGTGAGGTAGCGAAAGTGTCAGCCAATAACATCAAATCGCTCGATTTAGTAACGCCGCCGCACGATTTGGTTACCACCGGTAACATTTTTGGCCGCTCGATTGTGCAGCCCAAGGCAGGACTATTTAACTACGGCCCGATGCAGGACTTTATCCGAAGTTCTTTCCGCGACGGACTCTTAGCAAGAGAAAATGCCCCGGTAGCTATATACAACGCTACCAACACCCCGGGATTGGCAACCGCCAAAGCCGCCAAACTCAAAACTCTCGGCTACAATGTCACAGTTAAAGCCAACGCCTCCGGAACTAATTCCTCGACGATAGTGGTCGATTTAACTCACGGCAAGAACAAGTACACCCGCCACTATCTGGAAAATCGATTTGGTGTGAGTGCCACGGGCAAATTGCCGTCTAATCTTGGAATTACACCCCCTCAAGGGACAGCCTTTGTTATAATCTTAGGCACCGATGCAGCAGTTTCTAACTAGGTTCAAACAGAACGTCAAACCAGTAAGCGGTTTTTCCCACTTTATCCATATAGGCTTGAATGTCGGCCTGCCGATTTTGGCCTACATTTTAGTCAGAATCGACTTCGTACCGATAGCCATCTTGTTAATACTGCTGTCCAAGTGGCGGATTTTCGCTGTTAGGCCTCGCTATTGGCCGGTAAATGTCGCTAGCAACGGAATCGATATTCTGGTCGGTGTCAGTTTGGTACTCTTTATGTCCAGCACTACAGTTACTTGGTGGCAGCTTTTCTGGACGGCGCTTTACATGGGCTGGCTGGTCTGGCTCAAACCCCGCTCGGATGTACTCAGCGTATCGGTACAAGCGGCCGTTGGGCAGCTGTTGGGCCTATCAGTCCTATATCTTAAATTCGGCGACGCCTCGCTGGCCTGGCTGATTCTTGGAACCTGGTGCGTTACGTACCTATCGGCCCGACATTTTCTATCAAGCTTCGAAGAACCGCGTACAGCCTTGCTGGCCAACGTTTGGGCCTATTTCTCGGCATCTTTGGCGTTTGTATTGGGCCACTGGCTGCTGTTTTACGGCTCGATATCGCAGATTCTGGTATTGCTTACGACCATCGGTTACGGTGTGGCGGCCCTATATTATCTTGATGCGAGCGAAAAGCTAACAAGTTCGTCCAAGCGTCAGCTTCTTGTCATAATGTGCACCATAATTTTAGTGGTAATAATATTCTCCGATTGGACCGGCGCAACTGTCTAAATTGAGTTCGTCCGAGCAAACACAGCCACTTTAAGCTTGTTTTCAGAATCTAAAACCATAATTGCTGGCATATGGTTGATAAGCCAAAAGAACCAAAGCAGCCCAGCTTCTCGACGAAGCACAGTCTGAGCGCGAACCTGCCAAGCGTTTCTATTCCGCCCGTTGCGAGGGCGCGGAAGCCGTTACTGGTAGTCGTGGCCGTCTTTGTGATTGGTTTGTGCGGCGGATGGTTGGGAGGCTATCTGCAAGATAAGAACCAAAGTGATTTGGCATCGAGCTCAAGGGCGATTAAACAGCGATATATTTCAGATGAAAGCTCGCTAATATCGGGCATTGCTAAAGAAGCCAACCCCAGCGTGGTCTCGGTTAACGTCAAACGACAAGTCAGCGTGCCCGATGCGTTCGGCTTGGGGAGCAGTAGCTCTTCACAACAAGCTTCAGGTACCGGATTCATCATTAGCTCCGACGGTACGATTATCACTAACCGCCACGTAGTTCCTGACGGCACATCAAGTGTTAGTGTGACGCTTTCTGACGGCACTACGTTTGATAATGTTAAAGTTATCGGTCGTACCACTAGCGGCAGTTCACTCGATGTGGCTTTTTTGAAAATTACCAACTCGAAAGGTAAGAAGCTAATACCGGTGACTCTGGGTGATTCTTCTAAAGTCCAAATAGGCGACCGTGTAGTCGCTATCGGCAATGCCCTAGGCGAGTTCCAAAATACCGTAACTTCGGGCATTATCTCCGGCTATGGCCGCGACGTTACGGCCGGAGACCAAAGCGGTGCGGCTGAAGAATCTCTGACCAATCTTTTTCAGACTGATGCGGCTATCAACGAAGGCAATTCCGGCGGACCGTTGATGAATATCAATGGCGAGGTCATCGGTATAAATACGGCTGTGGCTAGCGGCTCGCAAAATATCGGCTTCGCGATACCGGTCAACGACATAAAAAGCCTTATCAGCAGCGTCCTTGCTAAAGGTGAACTGCAGCAGCCCTTTCTTGGGGTAAGGTACATATCACTATCAGATGATGCGGCCAACCAGCTAAAAATTAAAACCACGCGGGGAGCTTACATTGCGCCCGTAAGCCAGGGGGATGACCCGTCAGTTGTAGATGGTAGCCCGGCGCAAAAGGCCGGCCTAAAAGAAAAAGACGTAATCATAAAAGTAAATGGGACTAAAATCGACGACAAAACCAGTCTTTCAACGGCTCTTAGCAGGTACCAGGTTGGCGACGAGGTTACTCTAACGGTTGTCCGCGGCGACCAGACACTAGTGATTAAGGCTACTTTAGCCGCGGCGCCCCAAGGTTAGTAACCGGCTCGAAGACCTGGATAAAGTCTTGCTTATTAATTTGCTTAAAGCCGGCTTGCACGGCGATTTGAGCTAGCGATTTATGCTGCGGCGGTAAACTCTCGGTGAATATAAAAATGGGCTTCCAGCTAAAGTGCGATAACTGCTCAAACAGGCGTCGGTAAAAGTCTAGGCCATCGTTCCCACCAAAGATAGCGTGCCGCGGTTCCATGGCGGCTGCCTCGTTTATCTTCCAGCTGTCGGGCACGTAGGGTAGGTTGGCGAGTATAACGTCATAGCGTTTGTGAGTAGCCCGAAGCAAATCGCGCTTTACGGTGCGCAGGTGTAACTCATGAAAAGCGCAGTTATGTTTGGTAACTGCCAGAGCCGCCGCGTCTATATCGTAGAGATCAACACCATGATTATGTAGTTCTAAAGCCGCTGTAATGCCGATAGCACCGCTGCCGCATCCCACATCGACAATTTTCCACTTTGCTGCACCTCTGTCGCCGCCAGCTAGTTTTACTAGCAACTCAACCATGGTTTCTGATTCCGGCCGCGGCTCCAGGACCCGGTGGTTTACCTTGAATCGCCGCCCGTAAAAATCAGAAAACCCGCGGATGTAGGCAAGGGGTTCGTGCTTTGCTCGCCGGGATAGCCGCTTATCTAGTCGCGCTCGAGCACCTTCGGCCAGTTTGCGCTCGGGGCGGGCTAATATGGCCGCCCGGTCGCGGTTTAGTTCATCCTCCAAAAGTATCAAAACGTCGAGCCTCGCCGAACCGATACTAGCATCAGCAAGCTTTTTCTCGGCATAAGCTAAATAATCTCCTACTCGCATTTATAAACTTGCCAGATTAGCTGTTTTTCAGCAGTTCAGTCTCTGCTTGATGGAGTTTTTCAACGATATCGTCGATGTCACCGCTGAGAGCGCTGGTGATGTTACTCCGAGAGTAGTTTATTCGGTGGTCGGTTATACGGTCTTGCGGGAAGTTATAAGTACGGATTTTTTCTGAGCGGTCGCCAGAGCCAATGAGTTTACGGCGATCATTAGACAGCTGTTTTTGGTCGGCTTCGACCTTTTGGGCGAGTAGCCGGCTGCGAAGTACCCGCATGGCTTTTTCGCGGTTTTTTATCTGGCTTTTTTCGTCTTGCATGCTAACCATCAAACCGGTGGGCAAGTGAGTGATACGCACTGCCGAGTCTGTGGTATTAACCGACTGTCCGCCGTGTCCGCTACTGCGGAAAACATCAATCCGCAGCTCATCTGGGTTGATTTCAAGGTCGGTTTCTTCGGCTTCGGGCAGTATGGCGACAGTAACAGTGCTGGTATGAATGCGACCGCTACTCTCGGTTACCGGTATTCGCTGTACGCGGTGGACACCGGCTTCGAACTTTAGCTGTCCATAAGCGCCACTGCCATGAATTTCAAAAATAATTTCTTTATAGCCGCCGCCTTCTGCCGGACTTTGTGTGTCTAGCTCGGCCTTGTAGCCCTTTTTCTCAGAATAACGTACGTACATACGGTATAGGTCGCCGGCAAATAGAGCTGCTTCGTCACCGCCCGCGGCCGCCCGAATTTCGATAATTGCCGCTCGTTCGTCGTTCGGGTCTTTGGGCAACATTTGTTCCTGAAGAAACTGCCTGATTTTTTCTACCTTGTCTTGCAAAACAGTAGCTTCTTCGTTCGCCAGCTTTTGAAGCTCTTCATCGCTTGTTTCTGATAGGCTACGAGCCTCATCAAGCTGTTTTACCAAATCTTTTTCCTCGTCCATCAACGATATAATTTTCTCAAGCTCGGCTTTTCGTTTTGCCAACGCGGGGTAGCTTTTTGAGCCATAAACATCAGAGCCTTGCAGTGTCTTTTGCAGGCCTTCTAGCTCATCGCGCAGTGCTTGTTCTTTGGCTTCCATCTCTTTAGCTTTCAGTGTATAAAAAAACTTCTCTAAAACCTATCAGGCGGGAAGTTTAAGCAGCCCTAATTAGTTATTCGGCGGTTGCTTTAGGCGAAGGTTTGGCGGCGCCTAATTTTTGAGCCTCGGCCTTTGCCTTCTTGGCCTTTGGTTTAGCAGTGGTTTTAGCTTCTAGAGCTTTACGCGCGGCTTCACGGCGAGCCTTGAATTTATCTACTCGACCTTCAACGTCAACAATACGCTCCTCGCCGGTAAAGAAGGGGTGGGAGCTCGAAGAGATATGAACTTTAACCAATGGATATTCTACGCCGTCGAGCGTAATAGTCTCTTCGGCATCGACAGTTGAGCGAGTAAGAATAGTAGTGCCGTCGTTGAGGTCTTGAAAGACGACGGGCCGGTAATTGTCTGGATGGATACCTTTTTTCATAACTCGGAAATTATAGCTTTTTTATCTGTTACGGTCAATGATTACTAGGCCTCGTTCGGTTCGGTGCCGGAGATCCTATCAATAATTTTGGCGTACTGCTCGGCGCCTATTTCTTCGGCTAAGGCGACTATAAAACCACTAGCATCGAGGATTCTATTTACCCGAAGAGTTTCGGCTAATACTTCTTCGGCGGTGTATTCGCCATCTAATAATTCGTATGCCCGCGTTGCACAGCGGGTTACGGCTTCTAAGTAATCGTACTTCGGTGCAGTTCTCATAAGTTAAAAATTTGGTCTTGAGTTGTCCCGCCGCTTCCTTTTCAGGAAGCGGCGGGGGTGGGAGCTTGATATGCGCGTGATGCTGGATACCATACGTAGCGTTCCAGCTCGCGCGACTCAATCATGCCGTGCCACTGCTCGGCCGTCAGATTCTCGAGCCTCTGCTGATCTTTTGATTTGTTGCCGAAGCACCCCGGCAACGCCAGGCAAATTACCCTGACGCCTTTCTTGCCGTGCTCCAGCCAAGCCGCGGCCTCGGGCCGGCTGCCAGCCTCGGGCCTAAGGATGAAAATCTCGGACGGAAAGCTAACCACAGGCTGATTGGCCGTCTCGTCTGAGCGCATGCGACCTCCTTTAGTAGGATTCCGGCGGAAAATATTTCCTTCGCTCAACGACCTCTACATCGTGGTCGTCGAGTAAAAGCCTGAGCTCGGCTTCCCATTCAGGGTTTGCCCGAATAAGAAATACCTCTCGGTCATCGTGTAGTAGAACCTGTAGTTGGTGGCCTTTGTCAGTCCTAACAAACGCGCCGTGTAGCTGCTGGACGTATTCATCCAGCTGGCTCATAAAGCGTTGCGTGTTGTCGGGACCGCTTGCTCGGACTAGTAACTCGACTAGCATCTTTCCAGCTCCCTTAAGAACGGCGGCTCAACGGCCGCATTTACCCCTTTTGGGCACATGTATTTAACCATAAAAGCTTATATCTGTAAATATGCAGTTGCAAAAGCGTCCCAACAGGGGTAAGATGAGATGGTAAATATTAATCAGTCAGGGGAGTGATCCTCCTGAGTACGCACCGTGTAGGACGTGCCGGGCAAACCCTGACGAAGCGAAAGGATAGATAAATTGGCAAAAGCCAAAATAGATATTAAGAAGTTACTCGAAGCTGGGGCTCATTTTGGCCACCAGAGCAGCCGTTGGCATCCCAAAATGGCCCCGTACATACACAGCAAGCAAGACGGCGGACATATTATTGATTTAACTCAAACTCTTGCTCATCTGGAGTTGGCACTCGATTTTCTGAACCAAACGGCGGCTTCCGGAAAACAAATCTTACTGGTTAGCACCAAACGTCAAGCCAGGGATAAGGTCAAAGAAGTGGCCGAATCTCTAGGAATGCCATATGTAAGCGTACGTTGGCTGGGCGGTATGCTGACCAACCAAGCAACAATTGGCGCCCGGATTCGCCACCTTAAAGACCTCGAGGCTCGCATGGGCAACGGCGAGCTGGCGGCTCGCTACAGCAAACTCGAAGTTCAGCGTTTTGCTGAAGAAATAGACGAGATGAACCGCATATACGGAGGCATTAAAGATATGGCTGCCAAACCCGGAGCGGTCTTTGTGGTTGATATACTCACCGACGACATTGCCGTACGCGAGGCCAAAAAACTCAGTGTTCCGGTAGTGGGGCTGGTCGATAGCAATGGCGACCCCTCAAGTGTTGAGTATCCCATCCCTTGCAACGACGATGCCTCCAAGGCAATTGAGCTGATTTTAGACTACGTCAAAGAAGCTATTCAATCTGGCCAAGCCAAGGTCAAAAAAGCACCCGATACAGAGGCCAAAAGCTCAAGTGCCAAAAGTGTGGCAAAGCCCGAGGAAACCCCAGAGTCGGTCCAAGCCGAGCAAGAGCAGAAGCCCGTCGAGGCCGGAAAGGGGATAGGATAAGATGGCAAATGTACCTATCGAAGACGTCAAAAGACTGCGTGAGCTAACTGGTGCCGGCATAACCGACGCCAAAAAGGCGCTAGTTGAAGCAAGTGGCGATTTTGACAAGGCACTAGCGGCTATGCGCAAAGCCGGCATGGATAGCGCTATCAAACGAGCTGGCCGCGAAGCCGCCGCCGGGCTAATCGAAACATACTC
>CAZPFQ010000008.1:15618-18247 GCA_964585885.1 uncultured Candidatus Saccharibacteria bacterium
TAGTCGTTAGACGTTTTGAACGATTAGAACTCGGACAGTTAGAGAAGTAAATACCATGATCGAACATCCTGTATTTGATTTCGCCCAAGAGTCCGCACCGCAGACAAAAGCTCAAAAACTTGCCACAGATTATCTTCGGGCAATCGAAAAAGAGATGTCTGCTAGTTACAATTGGAGCGCACGGATGTACGGGCTACTGGTAGCAATGCGCGGATTAAAATTTGCTAGCCGTTTGGGAAAAACATGCGATGAAATGCTACCGTATGAAGCCGCACTAATCGCCGGCGGAAAAAGCAAAGTAATTACTGGTCCACCATTGACAGAGCAGAAAAACACTTAACAAGTCAAGTATTTTTTGAACCTAAAAATAGGCGGGGCGAGTGGGCGAACCACTCTAGCTCCCGCCTGCGCCCAGCCGTAGCTTTTTTGCCGGCTACGGCTGGGAAAATCGGAGGATTACTCGAGGTACTTGAACAAGGTCATGACCCCGAAAAAACAGCTTCCTACGAGGAGCGCCACGAGTAGCTGACTCCAGTTCGAAGCGATGAACTCAGCCATGACTCAGGCCTCGTCCCGGGACAACCGAATGACGGCTTGTCCACTTGTCCATTTGTTTCTACGGATGTTACGGATTGCTACAACCAGAGCGGCTGTCGGCAACAAAACAGCGACAACTAGGCAAGCAAAGAGTAGCTGAATCGGCAGCATCTTGGGTCCTTTCTCGCAGTGTGCGGCTATTTTTTTCCGAACTTCTTCAGAAGCAACGGCAGCCACTCTTCACGGCTAACGTACAACGAAACCAGGATCATGAGACAGACTGCTGTTCCTACGAATGCTCGTAATTCGGGCATCCAGCTCATCTACAGACCTCCTTTGTCCACCATTAGTCTACAACGCTTGTATGACAGAGAATGTAGCGCTTGTTAGCAGAACAACCACTAGTCCACCCCAAGCAATGATGGCTACCTTGCTTCTTTTGCTGCTGGCGACGTGAAACTCTTTGAAGAAATGGTACAGGCATAGCGAGCCGACGAGAGCTATACTCCCCAGGCCTATGGCATCCAGCACCATAAGCTTAGTCCTCAGAACCCGTTGTAGTGCCGGTCGAGCTTATAGAGCGCAAGCTCGAGTAGCACAATGGCCATAGCCAAGAATACGATTGTTCCTATAATCACTGAAGTATGATCCACGGAATCCTCCTATCAAGGGAAGGAACGGGCCAGCACGGAGACGAATCACGCGCTAACGATTCACCATTTATAACATAAACGTCTTGATAATACAATAAGGAGTTACTTGATTAGCAAACGCGTTAGTGATTAAGTATTTTTAAGGAAAAGTAGATGCCCAAAACCAAAAAACCCACTCAGTCGCAGACCGCCATCAAAAGCTCCAGATTTTCTGAAACAAATCTTGTGGTTTTCTTTATGATTTTTGCCACTCTGGGCAGCTATCTTTGGCTTAAAAGCTTCGCGGCGACTGACGATGCCAGCTATCTGGCTCAATCCCACGTCACACCCGAGGAAAGCGCTTGGTTTAGTAGTATAACCGGTGCCAGCGCCATAATCTTGGCCTCTGGGCCGATAGCAATATTCATCCTATGGTGGATATGGCGGCGCTCGGCCTTCGGAACTTGGATGAAGTTAGTCCTTACTGTTCTACCTATAGTCGTTGTGATGCGTTTCGCCTGAGCCCAGTACGATATAATTAAATTTATACACACGAGGAGGAAGTGGTGGAATTATCTGGTTTTACGAGCGAGTTCAAGTCCAAGTTAGAGCTGGCAACGGCCCATTTTAAAGAGGAAATCAACAAACTGCGTACTGGCCGGGCGCACCCGTCTATGCTTGATGGCGTCATGGTAGAAGCCTATGGCCAAGGGATGCCCTTAAAAGGCGTGGCGTCGATTAGCGTTCCGGAGCCTCAACTGCTGCAAATAACGCCATTTGACCCTAGTAACTTACAGCCGATTGCCGAAGCTATCCGAAACGACGAGTCGCTGGGATTATCACCGACCGACGACGGACGAGTGGTTCGGATTAATCTGCCGCCAATGACAGCCGAAAACCGACAGGATATGGTCAAGGTGCTCCACCAAAAAGTCGAAGACTGCATGATAGCCGCCCGAAATGCCCGGCACGAGGCTTTTCACAAGGGCGAACAAGCCGAGCGCGACAAAAAAGTCGGTAAAGACGAGCGCTTCCAGTTTGAGAAGCAAGTAGATGAACTTCTCGCAAAACACAAAACCGACATTGACGAGCTAGCCAAAACCAAAGAGCAAGATATTCTCACAGTCTAGGCTCAGCATAGTTGTTATACTTTACTCTTAGATGCAAACACTACTGTTTATTGTCGGCCTACTTCTATTCGCCGGGCTAGTTATAGCTCACGAATTTGGACACTATTGGGTTGCCAGACGAAACGGTGTTAAGTCCGACGAATTCGGCCTGGGCCTACCGCCGAGGGCGGTGGGTAAAAAGCTCAAAAGCGGCATGATTCTAAGTTTAAACTGGCTGCCGCTGGGCGGCTTTGTACGTCTGCGGGGCGAGAACGACTCTGATACACGCCGTGGTAGCTTTGGAGCCGCTTCACTACGAGCTAAAAGTAAAATTATCCTAGCGGGAGTAAC
>CAZPFQ010000009.1:0-5651 GCA_964585885.1 uncultured Candidatus Saccharibacteria bacterium
CGGTGCTTTTTGCCCAGAAGGCAAAGAGCTCCTGACCACCTACCTTAGTAGGCAATCAGGAGCCCTCTTAACGTCTTTTATCTTCTATCACACGAAGAAGCCTACTGTTTATTTATTGACTGAACCTTATCTTATCATAAGAAGTATTTATGTCAATCGGCCAAAAAGACTTTTGGTTGACACACCACTATCTGAGGAATATCCTATCCGTTAGTCCAGCCTCCATATCTTTCCGGGGGGAAAGAAAGGAGTTAAGGTGCGAAAACCACTGACGGCTAGTGAGCTAACACTCACTCGTCAGGGACCGGTTGGTGAAAGAAGTTTGCGGATTACCGCGAGCCCCGCCTGCCGGAGTCTCGAGAAGTACGAGCAGGAGGCAGTCCTCCTCGCGCTCTACGATTCCGAGGTCTGCCAAAACGGCACAAAGATCGAGGGTGTGTTCAAGTACACCAGAACGCGCCCCAAGCAATATGTCATGTGTGTCGTTCCGCTGTGCTGCGAACAGGATGAACAAGTCCTAGCAGACACTTGCAGGAGGACCATTGAAATGGTTCTTCAGGGGTTGGAAGAGGCACACTCTGGCACAGAGGGTCGCTCCCGATTCGATCGGGTGTACATCAACTACCCTTCATCGCGCGCCCTGCGCAGGGTCGGCCAAGTGCACTAAGTACCTTTCGTGGCAGGCCGGGCTTTTCGCCCGGCCTGCCAACCGCACCAACTGGGCTAACTAGCCGCGCGGTCGCCACATTGGCGTCCCGCGGCTTTTTCATCTGTTATACTTTCACCGATGGCTCAAACAAAAACTGTCTTAATGTGCCCGCCGACGCATTTTGATATCGAGTACGAAATCAACCCGTGGATGCACCAAAACGACCAGCCCTCAAAAGAAAGTGCCGCCAAGCAGTGGCAGAAACTCCACGACATTTATTACCAGAAACTTGGCTGGCACGTTGAGCTAGCCGAACCGGTTAAACATCTGCCTGACATGGTCTTTGCGACTGATTGCTGTACCATCATCGGCGATAAAATCATGCTGTCCAACTTCCGTTATCCCGAGCGCCAACCGGAAACCGAAAAGTATGAGCAATGGCTTCGCGATCATGGTTATACCAACTTAAAACAGGCCGAGCATAAGTTTGAGGGCGGTGGCGACACGCTAATATTTGGCGATAAAATCATTGCCGGTTACGGCTTCCGCTCTGAGGGCGAAGCCCACGAAGAATTGGCTAATTACTTCGGCCGTAAAGTCATCAGCCTAAAAATTATTGACCCAAATTTTTATCATATGGATACCTCCTTGGCAGTACTCGATGACAAAACAGTCGCGTACTATCCCGGAGCAATTGACGAAGATAGTCGTAAGAGGCTCCAAGACGCCGTACCGAATCTCATAGAAGCTACTCTTGAAGAAGCCAAGGGCTTTGGCTTAAATGCCGTCAGTGACGGCAAGACAGTCATCTGTAGCGACGAGTCGGAATCGTTGCTGGAAAAATACCGTCAATCCGGCTTTGAAGTCATCGGTACCCCAATATTCGAATTCCGCAAGTCCGGTGGCGGCGTCAAATGCTTGACCCTTGAGCTAGGTTAAGCTTTTAGTAGCTTTGTTTTTTAGCTTCGAGGTAGTCGCGGTACATATTGTTGAAATCTTTGGTGTCGTCGGCTTCTTGTCGGAGAGTGATGTATTCTTGTTTGGATATTCCATTTATCCTCTCAATCCTTTGCTCCAAGGGCTCGGGGCTAGATTCGGTCCAATCCAGTGAAGGCATATAGATAAGCTTGTTGTTGGACAAATCTTCCGCAAGCCATTCAACTTCACGCTTAAGTCGAAGACCCTTGTAATCCTTTTCCTCAAATGGGCTACCAAGCCAAAACTTTCCTCTTTGTTGTCGACGACTGCTAGAAGCCGCCGATTTTGCTGAATTTCTATTTCCTACCAAACGCCCAGTTACTTCTCTATCCGAGTACCACACGGGACCGCTCTCGCCAATCAGAGCACCAGACTTTGAATCCCTAATAATTTTTCCGTGCATCCAGTATGATGCTTCTACTTCAGCGGCGTCGGGGAAGGCCCTTTCAACGATTTTTTCAGCCATCACCAAGGTATCCCCTGATTGCCTAAGCTCATCGACTATCATAACTTTTTTGCCGGTGAACACCGATGTATCTCCTGCTTCGCTAATCCCGACCACAGGAGCAAATACGTCTTGTAGTTCTTCTACTCTCTCGGACGGAAGCAAGTCTATATCTATACCGCCTAACTTATCCTCAGACCGTCCCAAGATAGTGCCCATCGTCTCTCTGTCGATATTAACGAACTTAATATCCGGAAGTTTATATTGTTCATTAGTTTCAGGGTCGATAGGGGCTAAAATGGGCCATAATTCTTTTACCATCCAAGCCACCGGCCTGGCTGATTTGTCCAAAAATAGTCCCACGTCTGTTTTCTGTTCGACCATCTTGGCGATTAACTGGTCTGTCAATCTTAAGTACTCTGCCCTGATTGCAGGCGAATATAAAATTTCGTATTGATGCTCGCCGGATTGTTCCTGATCTTTGTTTTGGCTGTCGTGCGAGCGCTCACTTATCGGAGCACGTTCCATGAGCTACATATTACCATAAAAGCTATGATAAATCAAGTAGGGCTTTGCGGGCAGTCTCTTCTTCGTTCCAGGGGTCTTCCCTGTCATCGCGTTCAATAGTCCTCTCGTGACCCTTACCTAGCAGAAGCACCATGTCTCCGGTGCTAGCCCGGCCGAGGGTAAACTTTATGGCTTCTGTTCGGTCAAGTACCAAGAACAGGTCTTTATCTCGCTTCTTGCCTGATTTTTCAGCACCTTTGGCGATTTCGTTTAAGATTTGCATGCCGTCGGTTTCACGGTCGTCTTCCTCGGTTAGAATTACCTCGTCAGCGTATTTGCCGGCAATCTCTCCTTGTATGGGACGCTTCGAAGGGTCGCGCCGGCCGCCGGCCGAGCCAAACATCACTATCAGCTTGCCCTTGACCACCGGTTTGAGATCGGAAAACAGCTTCTCGAATGAATCCGGCGTATGAGCAAAGTCAACTATTACCCCAAAGCTCTGGCCCTCGTCTATGCTAGTCATCCGGCCCTCCACCGACTTTAAGGCGGCTATCCCCTTCACTATCTCCTCGTTCGATAAGCCAACTATCTGCCCCACTCCAACGGCCGCCAGCGAATTGTAGACGTTGAAGCTACCCGGCAGGTTAGTCTTAATTTTTAGTGTTTCTCCCGCGACTTTTACTTCATAAGAGTTGCCGGTCGGTGTCATTTTGATATTGGTTGCCCTAAGCTGGCCGCTTTTTAACCCGTATGTTAAGGGGTTGGCAATATCATTGGCGAACAGTTTAGCGCTGGCGTCATCGGCGTTGATAACTCCCGCTCTTAGGCCCTTTTTATTAGCATTCGTTAGCTTGAAAAGCTTCCTTTTGGCATCGCGGTAGTTCTCGAAATTACCGTGGTAATCTAGGTGCTCATGCGTAACGTTGGTCATCACCGCAACCGAATATGGGATACCCCACATTCGGTTTTGCGCCAACGCATGGCTGGTTGTTTCCAGCACCAGCCACTCGACACCTTCATTTTTTAGGTCCTTAAACCGCTGCATCAGTTCTGGTACAACAACATTGGTCATGTGGTGAATCTGAGGGTTAATGTCATTCCCTATCCCCCAGCCTACGGTAGACATTAGGCCCGTTTTATAGCCGGCATCTACCATCATTCGATGTATTAAAAAACTCGTCGAGGTTTTGCCGTTAGTACCAGTCACACCAATGATTTTCATCCCCCTCGCTGGGAACCCGTTCAGAAGATTGAATAATACGGCTTCGCCCAGATGCCCGTAGGGTTCGATTTTGCGAAACAAGCCCGAAGGTATCGGTTTTTTGACCAGGCTTCTAAAGCTCATACGGCTATTGTACCAGTCTTGGACACCTGTCAGAGTATAGTCATTTTAGCCTTCTTATGGCATAAATATATAGTCTACCGAGACTCCCGCACCTTACAATTTTAGGAGGAGTAGTGATAAAGCAACTGCTGATAGCTTGCCTGGCCGTCATGGCTGTGGCAGCGCCGGCTACCGCCGCCAGCCTCAGTAACGGCTTTGCAGTGCAAAACTCCGGGACTTCGTATGGCAAACAGTACGAGATTGAGGCCTTCAAGCTAAAGCCAAAACAACGGCTCGTGCTCCAGACAAAGACAGTTTTTAGCACCGAAAAAGAGGTTCGACCCAATGTGTGGGTCAACGGAGTCAAGCTTCAATTCTTTTACTACCCCAAGGGAATCCTCGACTACGTCGGGCAGGGGCTGACAATCAGAATCGAGCTGAAAATTGATCGCTCGGCTCCCCTGAGAATCATCGCCTCTGGTCCAAGGAAAAGCGCCGCTCGCGTAAGACTAGTCATCCGTTGGAGCGGCTCGAGTGATGCGCCCTACGGCCACTGACCAGGCCTCGGTAGACCCTTCGCGGTTGGCGTGCCTCACCATAGGCATGCCAGCCGCGCTTTCATATCTGAAGTACAATATCATTGTCATGAAAATATTGGGCATAGAGACCAGTTGCGACGAGACTGCCGCGGCCGTCGTAGAAGATGGCGCACACGCTCTGAGCAATGTTGTAGCCAGCAGCTTAAACTTGCATATCCCCTTCGGCGGCGTTGTTCCGGAAATCGCCGCCCGTAGCCACATTGAGGTCATTTTGCCGACCGTAGACGAGGCGCTAAAGCAGGCCAAAACGGACTGGAAACAGATTGACGCTATGGCAGTTACCCAAGGTCCGGGATTGCTAGGCAGCCTGCTCATCGGTGTACTTACGGCCCGTACCCTAGCCATTGCCAAGGAAAAGCCACTCTACGCCGTTAACCACGTCGAGGCGCATGCCTATGCCGCCTTCTTAGGCGCCCAGCCCGAGTTCCCTGTCTTAGCCCTGATTGTCAGCGGCGGGCATAGTATGTTAGTACTTTTCAAGGACCATTTTAATTACAAGGTATTAGGACACACACTCGACGATGCCGTCGGCGAAGCTTTTGACAAAGTGGCCAAGATTTTAGGTCTCCCCTACCCTGGTGGGCCGTCTATATCGGATAGGGCGAAGCATGGAGACCCCAGCGCGGTCAACTTGCCCCAAGCCAAACTGAAAAACCCCTACGACTTCTCCTTTTCCGGGCTCAAGACAGCCGTTTTAAGGGCCGCTCAAGCGCGTAGCGGGCATGACTTCACCTTCCCTTCTAGCAAACTGCCCAAGGCCCTTACGGACGCTCAGAAAGACGATATTGCCGCATCATTTCAGCACGCAGCGGTCGAAACACTTATGGACCACCTAGAAAAGGCCGAACGAGAGTTTAAACCGGCCTCTATAGTCATCGGTGGTGGTGTGGCTGCCAATGACGAACTGAGGCAGCAAGCTCTGAAACAGCTATCTACTCCTGTATTTATTCCTGACATTAAGCTATGCACCGATAACGCCGCCATGATAGCCACCCTTGCCTGCTTCCAGGCTAGCCTTAAACGGCCAGTTGCCGACCCCTACTCTCTCAAACCAGACCCCGGATTAGCAATGTAGCCAGTGGCATCCATCTTTTCACATGAAAGGCCGCGTTTGTGGCTATAGTCTTTCACGTGAAAGGAGGGCAGGGG
>CAZPFQ010000009.1:5751-8596 GCA_964585885.1 uncultured Candidatus Saccharibacteria bacterium
GCTCAAAGCGGAAGGTAAAAGCCGTTTCGACTTTACGCGTGAGGAGCTCTATAAACAGATATTCAACTTCGTCGAGGCTAATAAAGAAAACTTCCAGTCTCAGATTAGGGCGCTAGGCGCCAGCACCGACTGGAATCGATTCACCTACACCCTCGATAAAAAGGTTGTCTCCCAAGCTTACGAAACCTTTAAGAAAATGTGGGACGAGGGCCTAATTTACAGAGGTAAGCGCATAGTCAATTACTGTACTTTTCACGGAACTAGCTTCTCCGATATTGAGGTAGTGCACGAAGAGGAAGAAACCCAGCTTTGGCATATTGCTTACCCGCTGTCTGACGGTAGCGGGGAAGTGGTAATTGCCACGACTCGACCGGAGACTAAGCTTGGGCAGTCGGCTCTAATGGTCAACCCTAAAGATAAGCGATATAAGCACTTGATCGGCAGGGAAGTGTTGCAACCGCTGGTACCAGACAAGCCGATTAAAATTATCGGTGATGACTTTGTCGATACGGAATTCGGCACCGGAGTAGTTACCGTAACTCCGGCCCACGACCCCGATGATTTTGAGGTAGCTAAGCGTCACAACTTACCCCTGATAGAACTGATTACCACCGAAGGCAAGATGTCGAGCAATGTTCCTGAGGCATTCCGCGGCTTAACGGTGCTAGAAGCCCGCGAGAAAGTCGCCGAAGAACTGGCCAAAATTGGTCTTTTGAGAGGCGTTGAGAGCCATATCCACAGCGTCGGCAAATGCTACAAATGCGGCACGGTAATCGAGCCGCTAGCCCTCGAGCAATGGTTTGCTAACATGGACAGCTTGAAAAAGCCGGCGCTAGAAGCTTTGGAAAACAAGCAAATAAACTTCTACCCAGATAGCAAACGCACACAGCTGATTAAATATCTCGAGGGGCTAAAGGATTGGAATATAAGCCGCCAGATAGCCTGGGGCATTCCGATTCCGGCTTTCCAAAATAGCTCGGACTCGTCGGATTGGATATTTAGCACTAGTGTCGAGCAAGAAACTATTCAAAAAGACGGCAAGACATACAAGCGCGACCCCGATGTTTTTGACACTTGGTTTTCGTCGAGTGCCTGGCCGTATGTGACGCTCAATTACCCCGACGGCGAAGATTTTAAGAACTTCTACTCTACATCGCTGATGGAGACAGCCGGTGAGATCCTTCACCAATGGGTCGCCCGCATGATAATGCTCGGCCTGTATACTACCGGCAAAACCCCCTTCAAAGACGTATACATCCACGGTTTAGTCCTGGCCGAGGGCGGCGCCAAGATGAGCAAAAGCTTAGGCAACGTGGTCGACGCTATGGAGATAATTAGCAAATACGGCTCCGATGCCCTTCGGATGGGGCTTTTGTCGGGTCGTGCGCCAGCTGTTAATCGCGGTTACGACCATAGAAGGGTAGAGGAGGCGCGAAATTTTGCCAACAAGCTTTGGAACCTTGCCAGGTATGTAGAATCTTTGGGCGCTGAGTCGGGATCAAAACCGGCTCCAAGTTCTATCGCCGATCACTGGATACTTAACAAGTTAAGTATTTCTTCGGGGCAGATTTCATCATTCCTCGAAAGCTATCGACTCAGCGAAGCTTATGAGACGCTGTATCACTTTGTCTGGGACGATTTTGCCGATTGGTATATTGAAGCCACAAAAGCCGCGCCCAACCCGGTTTTCACGCGCAAAATGTTGGAAGATGTGATGAAGCTGGCCCATCCATTTGCGCCTTTTGTTACTGAAGCCATATGGCAGAGCCTGTTCAAAGATAGCGGTGATATGCTGGCAATTCAGAAGTGGCCTAACCCGCCTTCGGCTGATGAAGCCCGAGCTTCAGAGTTTAAGAGCATGAAGTCCGGAGTTGAGGAAATTAGACGTATCAGTGCGGCCACGAAAGTCAAAAAAGCCCGCTTGTTTTACCAACACTCCGAGATAATCGATGCTAACGCCGAAATGGTTATCAAATTAGCCGGTTTAGGCGCGGTTGAAAAAACAGATAAGCCAACCGGGCTGAGACTAAGTTCGGCCCAAGCGGCCTGGTTGGATATAGATAATGAGGCTATCAAGGCCTACGTGCTCGAGCTGGAGCGCCAGAAAATGGCCGCTCAGAAGGCCGTAGAGGCTCTACAAACGCGTTTAGCCAGCAAAGCCTACAGTGAAAAAGCCCCGAAGGAGTTAGTCGAGCAGAGCCACGCACAGCTAAAAGCCGAAAAGAACGCCCTAAACAAAATCGAAGAGGACCTCTCGCTCTTCAACAAAACAAATTAATAGCCGTTAAAACTCTAGGGCTTTTTTAATGCGGGCGATGCTATCTTCGGGCTGGAGCTCGTCGAACCAAGTTATGTGCCAGCCGGCGCGGTCGGCAGCTACGAGGTTGGCACGCGTGTCGTCAATGAGAAGTAGCTCGCCGGGTTCGACTGACGCGAGTTCTTGGGCAACTTCGTAGATTTTGGACTCCGGCTTGGTAGAACCAACCTTTGAAGAATCCACCACAGCAGCATAATTTGTCTCTGGGATAAGGCCTTTTTTGCGTAACTCGTCTATAAACCCCGGCATGCTGTTGCTGATTATGCCTATCTGATAGTTGTCGGCAATCCAGTCAACTAATTCGTTGATGCCCGGTACTTGCTCGACATTTTCCAGATAATAAGGCGTCCAGTCGAAATTGTCGGCTCCCAGTTCCTTGCCGAGAATGTGATTGAACTCTTCGATACCCATCTCACCCTTGTTGATAGCCTCGAGATGACGCCAGTAATAGGTCTCTACCACGTCAGTGGGTAGAGCAACCGTCCGTCCTACCTCCGTGAAAGCCTTATGGAAAAAGCGCACCATGGT
>CAZPFQ010000009.1:8696-14720 GCA_964585885.1 uncultured Candidatus Saccharibacteria bacterium
GAGCAACCGTCCGTCCTACCTCCGTGAAAGCCTTATGGAAAAAGCGCACCATGGTGCCGTTAATGTCCATATAAACGAATGTGACTCCGTCTTTTGAGCGTTTTTTTGTCGGGGCAGTGGGGACGGCGCTACGAGCCGACATATCAATCAGCTCTTCAACTACCGTGCCGGTGGCTTGGGCTATTGAAGCAACAGTGAAAACCGACGGCGAGCGAATGGCACCACGCTCAATTTTCGCCAGAGTTGAATAGGACAGGCCGGCCTTTTGGCACAGCTCTTGCTGGGTCAATCCAGCCCGCTTACGCGCTAGTTGGAGTCTTCTGCCAAGGGCTTTTTCATCGCCATTCATAGCATCTCCCAAGACTCCACCTCATATAGCCATATAGTATCAGAATAAAGTTTAAAGATTAAAGTAGAAAGATAAGGGTAAGGTGTTAATGTAGCACTAAAAGGCCAGGCGCTTGGCGATTTTGGCTAACTCGTCATGGTCGGGCTCGGCGCTCATATCTACAACTCGGCGGAATTGCCCAATGGTGTCGAACGGAAAAACGTGTACGTGGGCGTGAGGCACGTCGATGCCGATGACTTCAAGCCCAATCCGTTTCGCGCCCAATATCTCTTTTTGGCGCCTAGCTACCTTTTTCACGACCTTCATTAGCGCTATGTAATCATCGTCGGGCAGGTCTTGCAGCTCATCGATTTGATTTTTTGGCACCACGAGAGTGTGCCCGGCAGTTTTTGGATGAATGTCCAAAAAGGCTATGGTCTTATCGTCTTCGTATATCTTGTGAGCCGGTATCTCGCCTTTGATAATTTTGCTGAATATGCTGTTTGGCATTTTTTAAAAGCCGATGAGGCTGAGAATAATAAAGGCTACTATGAAAACTACCAGGCCGGTGGTACTAGCGGCAATGAATGAACGCTGTGTAAGGTTACCGGTTGTACGCATGAACTTGTTATAAATCCAAGCAGTGGCTGATACAGCAATCAAAAACGCGATTAGGCCTTTTCCCATAAGAGTTATGATAGCAGAATCAGGACTAGCGGGCACTTGCAAATTCAGTAGAAAGGTAGTATTTTGGCGCTAATAAGGTTAAGGAGTTAAGAATCCTATGAATTCGTTTAAAAAGCTCGCTGTAAGTCTAGCCTATGCAAGCTCGGTGATGGTTGCGCCTTTGGCGCTCGCCGGTGTGGCGCACGCACAGCAGCTGGTCGTCCAGTGCTCAAATAATCAAGAGGTGATATTGCTTGATCAGAGACTTATTTGCGATCTCAATGTCGATAAATTAGTAAGTGTAAATGGCGGACCTTTCGTTGAAGCCGATACTAGTGCCGATGCCGCACAGGCAACAGTTGGCGACACAATAACTTGGAAGATAATCGTCAGCAATAACAGCACAGAAGGTCTTATCCCATATGGATTTGTTTACGTCCATGATGTACTGCCTAGCGGTGTAGCTTATGTCAATTCTTCTGCTTCAGCGGGGAACTATATCACAAGCGGATTTTTCGCTAACTACTGGTACATACCTCTCCTGGGGGGTGGTGAATTCCCTTCAACAACTCTACCGGCTACCCTAACCATTACTTCAACATCTACAGCAACTGGTCTGTTTAAGAACACGGCAACGCTAGCAAAATACGACACCGGTTCGTGTGACGGAGGATGCGTATATGCAGACGGTGACCCAACCAACGACAGCAACGATGCGTGGATAGACCCGAGCGCTAAGCCAGTCGTTTTGGCCGCTTCGACGGAGCTGACTAACACCGGCAGCGGTACTGCCGCCAGCATCATAGCCGGTGGATTAATCGCCGCAACGTTGGCAGTATCACTTTACGGTCGCAAGCAGAACAAAGCTTTTAGAATCTCTCGCTAGACTAGAGTTGCCGGATAAAATCCGGCCCGATGTGAGTCTTGGCGTAAATCATCAGACCAAGACTGATTGCTAAAATTGCCAGCAGAACAAAAAAACGTTTTTTTTCGCTCATTGCGGCGGCCTATCCAGCTGGGCTGTTACCACTAGCCTGTCCTTCGGATTCCAAAGCGGAGTACAGGTATAGAGCGTAAGCCGTGAGTCGGTAGTAGGACTTTCTACGGAAATCTGTGTGGCTTTCACAGTTTGGCTGTCAACAACGGTGTAGTCGTACTCTTTCTGGTCCCAGTACACAACTACTTTGTCGCCGTAATTTAACTTATCAAGGCTATAAAAAATCGACGGTCCGCTATAGGTAAAACGGTGCGCAACCATCACCGTGTTGCCTCCTTCCGGCGGCGTAGAAGTGTTTGGGCGCGCCCACACGCCTTTGTTAACTAAATACTTGTCCCAGCCAGTGTATATGTGCTGGTCAATCGCCAACTTGGGTATTACCAAGCGGTTGTCTTTCGGCGGCCCGGACCGCTTATTTTTAGCCGAGGAATTGTCGAGCTTTGTTTGATAGGGCAAGCCGCTAACGGCGGCGGCCTGATGCTGGCGTCTCCATAAATCGAAGCGGGGTAAAAGTGGTGAAATCAATATATAGCCATTCACCAATACAATCAGCAAAACCAACACCCAGTTAGCTATTCTCCACTGCTTTTCACCTGTGTTCATGCTTATTATTATAGGGAATTCTAAGACGCAAATTGCCCCTTTCCAATTTTGCGAAAACACGCATCTGAGCAGGTTTCCGCAAAATTGTTAAGCGTAAAGACGCGAGTAGGCTGAAAGTAAAATGGCTTCCGCAATTTTACGGAAGCCGAATCCGCGACTTGAGCTGGCGGAAGGGGAGGGATTCGAACCCTCGGTACCGTTGCCGGCACACCGCTTTTCGAGAGCGGCACCTTAAACCACTCGGCCACCCTTCCGCGTATTAGTATACTTCCACCTCTGTTATATTGATAGTTTTATAGAGACAGGCGATGGGTGGCTTTAGAGTATCCAATCCTCGAGGCGGCCTACTTGTAGATGGTTTTTGGCCGCGTCTTCGGCAAATGCCCGCATGTCTTTTAACATGTCTTTTTTGAAGTGGATTAAGACGATGTCGCCGGGTTGCAGATGGTTTTTGGACTGGAATTGCTCATCTCCAGTTTTATCAGCCCCGATGACCACCCGCCAAAGTACAATTGCCTTAAGTCCGCAGTCGGCCGCGGCCTTGCGCGTGTCTTCGTTATAGGCACCGTAAGGCGGCCTGAACAGAGTAGGGCTGTGGCCGTAAACTTTGGCGTAAATCTTCGATGTGGCGCAGATTTCATGTTTTTGGTGTTTATAATCCAGCTTGGTGAGATCCGCATGGCTAATAGTGTGGTTTTGCACCTCCATGCCCGCTGAGCGCAGTTTATCGAAATAAGTGTAATTATTCTTTATACCGTTATTTGTCAGAAATAAACTAAACGGCAGATGCCGGCTGGTCAGCCAATCTAGGTTTTCTTGGGTCTGCACCCATCCGTCGTCTATCCCCACAAAAACTACTGGCTGGGTAGTTGGTATCCTTGAGACTATTTGGGCTTCATTCGTTTTTTTTAGAAAAAGCGGCTGTACGGGACCTCGCCAAACCGATATCGCTGGTTCTTGGTCTTGGGGTGCGGATAGGCCGGCGACTAGGGCTGAATAGTCAATTGTATCGGTTCTCGACGCCAGCGGGCGCTGGGATTTGGGTGAGATAGGCCGGTTTGGTGAACTAGCGGCGATGTTAGTAGCTGAAGCGATCACCACCGCCCAAGCGGCCGTGAAAGTCAAAAAAAGTCGCGTCAAGTCCTTGGACATTACCCTCCTTGCCATAGAACTAGCTTATCGGCAATTGAGCCAAGCATAAAGCATAAGAGGCTCATATAGGCTATGAGACTAGAACCGTTAGCTATATGCTATTTATATGCCCGTTTGGCGAAAAATTCTGTTGTGGCTGGCAACCCCTGCGTTGATATTCTTCCTCTACCTAATGGCCGTCGATTTAGGAGTGATAAGACTGATAGGCAGCCCGGCGCCAATTAAAAAAATTCTGGCCAGCAGCGGCATATATAATTCTGTGGTCAAAGCCAGCCTTAACCAGGCCGGAAAAATTTCAGTCGGCTCGAGCGAGTTGACACTCTCTAATCCCGCTATCCAAACAGCCGCCGAGAGCACTTTCTCTGCAACCTACATAGAGAACACGACCAACGGCTTAATAGACAGTGTTTATCGGTGGCTGGAAACCGGCTCTGCCGCACCCGACTTCAAGATAGATTTAGCAGCTAAAAAGGCAGAATTCGCAAGTAAGGTCGCTAAAGCCGTCGAGAAACGGGCCGCCAAACTGCCGACGTGTACGACCTATTCCGTTACCATTAACGCCGACCCGTTGACTATGCGCTGTTTGCCGATAGGGATAACGCCGGCGAAAGCTGCCGCCACTGTTCGCCACGACATTGCCGGCAGCAAGGATTTTCTAGATAAACAGGTTATTACCGCCGCAAGCCTCAAATCCTCCGATTCAGACAAGTCGGTCTTCCAAGGCCAGCTAAAAAATGCACCTAAGGCTTACCAAAAATTTAAATCGTCGCCGCTTGTGTTGACCGTAATTGTTCTGCTGCTGGCAACAGCTGTAGTGTTCTTGAGTAGTAGTCGGATGGCAGGCATGAAACACGCTGGCTTTATATTTTTGGGCACGGGCCTGTTTTTGGTGCTTTTCGGTCTAGCAATTAACGAAGCTGCGGGCAATAAAATTATTCCCAAAATAGAGTTAACAGATAGTGTTCTCCAGGATAGCGTTCGACATCTCGTCCGAGACGGCGTAGACAGCCTAAGCAATAACTTCGTTGTCATCGGCGGAGTATATTCGGCAATCGGCGGCGCGGCTATAGGCGCGTTTTACTGGGTACGGCATCGCCAGCCGGCAAACCCCCCGGCCAAAACTAGCAAATAAGTTTGTAAGTTATTTAGCAGTTTAAAACTCTGCCACGGGTTAAGGTAAACCGTGGAAAGGGGGTTAATATGGCCACAAAATACGGACCCAAAGCGCAGGATAAAGTCGAGCAGGCTATGCATGAGTTTAAACGCGGCCAGCTAAAAAGCGGTAAATCCGGTCATAAAGTGACTAGTCGCAAACAAGCGGTCGCTATTGGGCTGTCTAAAGCCCGTGAAGAGGGCGGTAAGGTTCCGTCTAAGAAATAAGCCGCTGGAGGGCAACCATAAATGCGGCTTGTTTTAAGCTTACTTCTTCTGCTTTGGCGGTTTTATAGGTATTATCGACGGCTCGCTCGATATAAGTCTCTAACTCTTCGTTGACCTTTTGCTCGGGCCAGTGCTCGTCTTTTTTGTTTTGCACCCACTCTAGATAACTTACGACTACGCCTCCGGAATTAGCCACGATATCCGGTAAAATAGTTACCCCTTTAGCAGTTAAATGTTTGTTAGCCGCCTCGTTTATCGGGCCGTTGGCCAGCTCAACTATGCAACTGGCATTAACTTGTTTCATGTTTTTTTCTGTGATTGCGTCCTCGAGAGCTGCCAGCACTAATACATCGACCTCTAGCTCGATAATTTCATCAGCGCTCATAATCTCGCCATTTTTGTACTCTGAAAAGCTTTTACCGGATTTTTTGAAATCTGCCAGCTCGTCAGCCTCTAGACCTTGGTTGTTATAAATGGTGCCCCTAGAGTCGCTAGCGGCGACTAGCTTCCAGTTAGGTTGCTCCTGCTTGGCAACGGTCGCAAAAAACGAGCCCACATTACCGTAGCCCTGAACCGCAACTGTTAGTTTTTTATCTGATTTACCCTCTAGTTTGAGTAGTTCGGCTAGAGCTATTACGCCGCCTCTGCCGGTTGCGGCGTCACGCCCCAAACTGCCGCCCTTTTCTATGCTTTTTCCGGTAAAGCTAGCCTTGGATTTATCACCGGTTTGTTTTTCGTATTCGTCGACCATCCAATCAATAATCGCCGAATTAGTATTTACATCAGGGGCGGGAACGTCTTTGTCGGGGCCAATATGAGGCTGCAAGTGGCGGGCGTACTTACGACTGAGCTCTTCAACCTCTTCATTGGTCAAATCTTTCGGGTTCACGGCTATGCC
>CAZPFQ010000009.1:14820-17550 GCA_964585885.1 uncultured Candidatus Saccharibacteria bacterium
CCGGCGTCTCTGATTAAACTGTGGGCGGTCTCCAGCATTTTTCAAACAACCTCTTCTTTTACCCATACATCATAACAAAACTCCGAGGCTCTTCGGTCGTCACTATTGCACTTTGGAAAAAAAAGAGTATATTTTGTTTTGGTTAAAGTTACTAAAGAAAAGTTACTATAAGGGAAATAATGGAATTAGCGGGCTACCAGCCGGATTTATCTATGGATTCACACGCTCATACAACCGAGAGCGAAGTTGAGACAGTATCTGAAAGTGTCGCCGTGACTGGCGGCAATATATTGAACGGCATCATTGACGCTGTTAAATTCCGAAGGAATCACCCCTCACATGACCACCGCCTTAATGACGACTCTGAAGCTTATTACAGAGACCTTTATATCTCATCCGGCGGCAATCGGAAAGACTTTGACGATCTATTTAGCTAAGCGCTAATCGATAAATTTTCGGGGCCAAAATCTTTTGGCGTGCACATATCCGGCGTAGCCGGCAAAAATGAGTACCTGAGCCTGCAGAAAAATCCAAAACATTAGGGCCAATACCGCCGCGAACGCGCCGTAAAGATTGCTTAGATTTTTAAGCTGGTGAGTAAGCAAGTAGCCGCCTAGTATCTGTAGAATTTGCACTCCCACCGCCGCAACTACGGCGCTGAAAAGCAAGTCCCGGCGGCGCGGTTGGCGTGAGTTTATGCCTAGGCTGTATATCTGATATAGCGCTAGCACCAAAATCGAAAAGCTGATGGCAAACACCGGTAATTTTGCCATAAACGAATTACCCAACACTGTGGCATAACTAGATATCGCGGCAGCTAGCAGAAGACCGCCGCCGCCGATGACGATAATTAGAAAGCTGTTGGTCGTCGAAGCAGGGAAGCCTAGTCTCGATTTGCGCGGAACCTCCCATATCTGATTCAGGCTGTGGCGAATGGCACTTGCTCCTCCTCGAGCACCATAGAGCACAACAAGTAGCCCTAGCAGTAGCGCCAGACCGGACTTATCAAACCCGTGGATGTTACTCCTTAGATATTCACCAAGTACCGGAAAATATTGATCGATTGTTTCGGATATTTGTGTCTGGAACCAGTCGGTATTGATAAAAAACAGATTCGCAACCGTTGTGGCGGCTAATATTAACGGGAACAGCGACAAAAACCCGTAATAAGTAATAAGGGCGGCAAGCCGTCCTCCATCCCCGTCGACATATCTTTTCAAAACTGCGATCGGAAAAGCTGATGTCTTATGTTTCTGCTGAAAATTATCTAGTTTATCCAGCTGTTTTTTTATTGTTTCCATTTAGCAAATTGTACCCTAAATACGCCAATTTAGTTTAAAATCTAAGGAGTAACGATGATAAACGAATTTAAGAAATTTATCCTACGCGGTAATGTGGTGGATTTGGCCGTCGGTGTCGTCATTGGCGCCGCCTTTACTAGCGTGGTCAATTCGGTGGTTAGCAATATCATCACACCCCTGATAGCCGTGATATATGGCGGGCATAAATTCAGCTCCGCGAGCTTCGCCATCAGGGGAAACGAGTTCGGTTACGGAGCAGTACTGAACTCGGTGATCACTTTTATAATCGTCGCGGCGGTAGTGTTTTTCCTGGTTGTTAAGCCGATCAACGGGCTTAGCGAGCGCTTCATACGTAGCAAAAGTACCGACGAACCATCAACTCGCAAATGCCCCGAATGCCTCAGCGAGATCCCCAAAGAAGCCCGTCGCTGCAAGTTCTGCACCGCCAAACTCGAAGCGGATTAAGAAAGTAGAGTGCTTTGGGTCTAGACCATTTTGTGCGGAGATGCGCAAAATGGAAAGGAGTAGCAATGCAAGACCCCGCCTCCGCTTGCGTCACTTGATTGCGCAAACGGAGGCGGGGTTGTAATTAGCTAGGACGTGGTACGCCCGATAGGATTTGAACCTACGACCTCATCCTCCGCAAGGATGCGCTCTATCCAGCTGAGCTACGGGCGCTTAACAGGGGTAATTTTAACATTTCCCTCTGTAAATTGATAGGCTACGACCAAAATTATAGCTTCAGGCGGCGGCTGATGTTGCTCACCCGATCGGGCCTGGCGTCTTCGTAGGGCAGGTGTTCACCTAGAATATCCGTAATTTTTTCTTCGTCAGCCCCGTCGTAATAGGCCGAAATCGGTGGCATAAATCGCTTTAACGGCAATAGCTGAATACTGTTAAGCCCGCCTTCTTTTATGAGAGAGAATGATTTAAATAGACCATAGCCGTATGATTTTTCGCCGACCCGAATCGCCGATTCGTTGAGCTCATATGTCATTTGCCGAGGTTTCTGGCGAGCATAAATGCCCACAATCACTCCTAGTACAGCAATGATTCCGGCGGCAAAATACTCCTTAGTCAGTAAATATACCGCGCCTGCAAGCAACACCGTGCCCAAAAGTAGCATTAAATACCAGCCGGCGCTGCGTTCGTGCTCGATATATTCGGATGCCGTCCAAGAAAAAGCGGTGTCTTTGGGGGGTTTTGAAGCTCCCCCGCCTTGTTGGGGCCGTTCTGCCATGGGCGCTTCAGCCACAGCCGTACCACCCGATGGCTTATAAAGGTCCTCGCCATACATAAGCGTTATTGTAGTAGATTTTCAAATAGATGACTATGGCGGAGAGGGTGGGATTCGAACCCACGCGGGGGCTTTCGCCCCCCTAACGATTTAGCAAACCGTCCCCTTCAGCCAACTTGGGTACCTCTCCTC
>CAZPFQ010000010.1:0-2444 GCA_964585885.1 uncultured Candidatus Saccharibacteria bacterium
AGGGCTTGGATATGGCGATAGATGTTGTCGACAAAGAAGAGGATGTCGCGCTTCTCTTCGTCCCTGAAGTACTCAGCGGCCGTGGCCGCCGCGGGCCCCACCATCGAGCGAATAGTCGGCGGCGCATCCATCTGTCCGAAAAACATCACTGTACTCGGTAAGACTTTGGTCTCTTTAAGCGTTTCGTAGAGCTCATTACCTTCCCTTATTCGCTCTCCTACCCCGCAATATATCGACAAGCTTTTTGGATTTGAGCGCGTAACGTTGTGGATTAGCTCCATGGTCAACACCGTTTTACCAACACCGGCGCCACCGACAATACCGATCTTGCGGCCCTTTACGAAGGGGGTTAGAAAGTCGATGACTTTGAGGCCGGTTTCCAGAAGCTCCAACTCCTGGTGGCCGCGGTAGGTTTTGGTACCGCTAGCCTCGCTAATCACCCGTCTGTTCTCGGTGACGGGTTTACCTTCATCGAGTGGCTCGCCAAGAGCGTTAAAAACTCGTCCCAGGGTATTTTGCCCCACGGGGATGCTAATTTTTATTTTGCGGCGGCTGACCTTTTGGCCGCATCGCAAAACCTGGCTATTGGTGAGATTTACGCAAATTGCCGTATCGGCCCTAAAAAAACTGACTTCCAAGAAGACCTCGGGATAGCCTTCAACCGCTAATAGCTCTTTTTCTTCCGGCCTTTCGCCGAGTATCTCGATTTCTACCATCAAACCGCGAAGTGAGCGTATTACGCCGACCGGAATGGTGCTGATTTGTTTTGCCTGCTCTGCCATTAGTGTTGCCCTGCTCTCCGGTGCTTTTTCTTTTTGATACCAATGAGTACTTCTCGAAGGCGCCGGTCGCTTTCATTGCGCTTCGAGCGGTAAAATTCCATTTTGTAGTATTTTACTAGCTCATAGGCCCGTTTTTTTGCTCCGCCCATGGCGTTAAAGCGGCTGGCTGCCTGGGCCAAACTTGATTCTAGGATTACTTGGCTGAACGCCAAGCTCATCATGCCCTTTTCCATAAGTTCGGCGATTTCATCGAGGGATGGCTCGAATATGGTATCGGCCGGCGTTATTATATTTTCATCGGCCGAAACTTCCTCGGACATGGCCTTCATGCTGGAAATCAGGTCCAGTCTCCGTATCTCTTGGACTCCTAAGGATACATATTCTTCATAATATGCGGTTATCTGGGAGTACTCGCTGATTGCATCTATAACTGGACTTACGTCGATGTAAGTATCGCTCTCGGGAACTTTAAAAAATCGCTTGTAGGGTATTTCGCGGTCTCGCAGTTGAGTAGCCCCGTGCGTGCCCAGCACCACGATATCCGTTGACGCGGCGTCGTAGTCTTTTAGCATCTCTTCGATGAGCCGCTGGTCAATATCACCGCTTAGGCCGGCTTCGGCCGAGACAATTACAAAAACTTTTTTACCCTGGCCAGCCTTTTCATTTCGGTGGGTAATGCGCGATTTTGGATCAAGCCGGATTGAGCTATAGCGCTGCCAGAGTAGTTGGAAAAACTCTTTGGATAGTTGGACTCGGTCCTTGATCTTGGCAACCTGGGTGCTAGCCAAGCTTTCGAAAACACCGGTGAGATCTTCAACGGTCGTTACTTCCTCGGCTTCTTTTTGGATAACATTAGCTCTACGCATGCGGTTGCTCCTCTTTAGCGGCTGTTGCGGTAGAAGCCGCAGATTGCGGAGTCGAGGCTGGAGCCTGAGGTGGAGGCGCTGTTGCAGTGGGTTGAGGAGTCGCCGGCTGAGTAGCAGTGGCTGCGGGCGTTGCAGGTTGAGTCGGTTTAGCGTGCTGTTTGTAAAGTTGGTCCTCGATAGCATCTAAGTCTTTCTCGTCCTTAACCTTAGGGCTTGCAACCTTCGCCGACTGCTTAAGGCTTTCGACATCAATTTCGGTCTTGCCTTCGCCTTTTAGAATGGTCTCGAGTATCAACTGCTGCTCCGTTATCGAGTAACGCTCCTGGGGCGGTTGCTGGATAGCTCGATATATCTGTTTTCCCAGCATTAAATCAATTGCAGACTCTTTGGAAAGGCTAGAACCGAAGTGAGAGAAAGCCTCTGCTTCGTGATACCTAGCGAGTTTTTTGAACAAAGTACCCGAGAGCTTTTTTTGACGAACCGTTTGGGCTTGTCCACCAACGCGCGACACCGATAATCCGGCATTTACAGCCGGTCGTATGCCTCGGCGAAAAACCCCTAAATCAAATATTATCTGGCCGTCGGTTATGGACATTATGTTGGTTGAAAGATAGGCCGTGATGTCGTCGTTAGGAGTCAGGATTACCGGTAGCGAGGTAAGCGTTTTACCACCGTCTTTGAGCTTACCCGCCCGCTCCAGCAGACTGGAATGAGCAAAGAACATATCTCCAGGATATGAGTCACGCCCGGGGTCAACTTCTTGCAAAAGCGAAAGCTGGCGATAGGCTTCGGCGTG
>CAZPFQ010000010.1:2544-14133 GCA_964585885.1 uncultured Candidatus Saccharibacteria bacterium
TGGCGCAAGCGGCGTACGGCGCCAAAAACGACTGGGTAAGTGATTCGAAAATATCGGCCAGAACTACTATCGTGTGGTCCATGGCGCCTGATGTACGGAGACCTTCAAGCAAGTTTTCGATATCGACTTTGCGTTTGCCGATTAGAACGTAAACCACGATATGGTCGGTGCCTGATTGGCTGGCGCTTAACTGGCTTAGGAATGTGCTCTTGCCGGATTTACTGTCGCCCAAAACCGCAATACGTTGGCCTAAAACAACCGGGAAAAACATGTCAACGGCCATAACACCGGTAGGAAGCTGCTGATTAAGCGCGCTACGGGCCATTATTCCGGGAGCCGGGTTAAATATTCCTGAGCGTTCTTTAGCGGTTATAGTTCCATTGCCGTCAACTGCCTGGCCCATGGGTGTAACTACTCTACCGATAAGTTCTTTGCCCACCGGCACCTGTAGCAAGTCGTTCTCAACAACGGCAAGCGTTCCCAATTTTATTTTTTCGGAATTTATGTTGAATAAAAGTACCCTGTCGCCGTTAGCTTCACGAACAATGCCAATCTGGCCGTCATCGAAAAGCACTTTAGCGCCCAACCTGACCCCGGCAAGTCCCTTTACCTCTACGATGAAGCTATTGGTCGCTATTACTTCGCCAGTAAGATTACCGGCCTCGACCAGTTTTTGAAACATCTTGTCGTCAAACATTGCGGCTCCGCTCACGCTCCGCCTTATGAGAAACCTCGCATCGTGGGTTTCTCATCGCGCCGGGCACGGAATGAATCCGACGCTCGGGCTGCTCATCCGGATAAGTAAGGGTTTTATACATTACGTAGTGCCTTTGGAAATTGCTCTATATTGGCTAAGATTTGGCGCTTAAAAGACCAATCAAATACGTGGCTTCCCAGCCGAACAACCATACCGCCCAACATTGTTGAGTTGTAGCCAAACTCAACCAACAAATCGGCAGAAACATTACTGCGGAACCAGGTAGCGAGTGCTTTCCTGAGAGTTTGCGGCACCGGTGCGGCCAACGTCAGAGTTACCGTCTGAGCGTTTGCGGCTATCGCTTCCAGGGCCTCGGCTAGCTCATCCAAAGCTTTGGTCGTAGGCGGTTTACCACCGCACCATTGATTTATCAGCTCACCAACCGCTGGAGATATAGCGACTTGTTGGCTAACAGCCGCCGGCGCCACACGTTTTTTTATGGCATCACCGGATAGAAGTTGGGAGTAAGAATGCAACTCCAGAGCCGCTTGCCTCACATCCTGGCGCGACAAAATTTCGTCACTTAGGTTTATTTTCACCTGATACCTCTTTCACGAAGTCGGCCTTATTTTTCTCCAGCATCTCGATAAGATAGGCGTTTTGGCTGCCTAGATCCACGTTATGACCCAGGGTCTCGACAAGAAAAGAGCCTACGGCGTCGGCCAGTTTGGTATCTATTTGGTTAACGATCTGCTGTTTTTCCTTCTCGATTTCAGCCGCCGCTTGAGCCTTAATCTCCTCGCGGTGCTTGGCAATTTCATCGCTGATACCGCCCATTTGCACCTTAGCCTGTTCGCGCATCCGATTCAAATCTTGGGTGTAACGCTCCATCTCATCGCTAACGATATTGGTTGCCAATTGGTTCACCAGATTATTTATCTCTTTTGTAGATAATTGCAGGTCGCGGTGCAGCTCAGCGGCCGAATTCTGCAAAACGGACTGGTATTGCGACGCGTAAAGCTGCTTGAGGCGTTCTTTAGCCTCGGGAGTTAATAGTTCTTCTGGGGTGGGTTGAGCCTCATCATTTTTATGAGCGCGCGACAACTTAAAGTGAGCATAGGCGTATCGCGCCGCCAGAGCAACAGCCACACCCATGATAAATATCTGGAGTAGTAGGAAGAGCTGCAAGAAAGCCGTGCCGCTCATCCTCTAAAACCGCGTTAAAACCATATAAATTGACCCCACCGCCACTCCTAAGATTATAAGTACTAATATCGAAAGCTGCACAACATTACGATAAACTGCCGCTTGTGACATCGGATTACGGCCGACCGAGATAATACTGCTGTGAATCATCGAATAGACAATGCTGACAACTACAATCAAAGAGACAAAAAATATGCCGATGCTTATGATGACTGGCAGAGCATTAACTTTCCTGCCGGCCAAAGCATTAGCAAGGTTTTGAATGGCTGAGGGAATAATCGTTTTATCTGGCTGCTTGTAGTAGTAGGATACGTTAACCAATACTGACATTTGCCCGAGTTTAACGGTTTGTTTTTGGCCTTTACCGTCTTTGTAGGACTCGTTTGTGACATTTCCGTTTGGGAAGTTATCTTGAGCTATGCCTACAATTTTGGCGTTGCTTGTGGCTTTCATACCCACCGCCTTAATAGGTGAGGCTGTTATGGGGTCTCCGACCTCTATGTTGCCGTTTATATCAGATACCAGCACCTGTTCAATCCCACTAGTGGCCACGTGGACCTGGTTTGATTGGCCATTGGTTACCGAGAGCTGAGAGCTTTCGCTGTCAACCACAACTCCGAAGATATATTTGGAATTATCGGTGTATGCCGCCGTCACGTGGTCGGTAGTCCCCTTCTTCAAACTGACTATCGAGCCAAGTGGCAGGCTCCCATCGGCTACGAACGATTGCGACAACAGAGAACTAGCCCCGGCAACTGCGGTGAAAAGCAAGATAGCCGCCGCTACCAAACTGCTGGTCCAAAACCGCCCGCGCCGCGACATATTCTTTCCCCCATGGCCTTGATTTTTGGGCCGCATAGATATCAAGGTTTTCATTTTTAACACTAGTATTTTCAAGTCCTAATTATAACAGATAATACGAGGTAAACCTGCCCTGTATCGCCGCGCCCGGCAGCGGTTGAGATTATGCAGCCAATTCGATATACTGGCCCTGCGAAGCAAAAATGCACAACTATATATTTGGTCTCTTATCAGCCTTCTTTGCCGCTCACAGTTACCGCGATTATTTACACTCAAAAGGCATCAAGAACACATTATTCACCCGAGTGGCTCATTTTTGGGACGCTCCCCAGTACGAAAAGCACGGCATGGTTGGGTCAGCCTTGCTTGCCACTACCTGCCTCATCATTGCTGTAGCCTAAGAAGCTTAAGAATCTAGCCGGCGAAAAGCGTATATACCCGCAATAGCACCAATACCGCTACCGATAATTCCCCACATGGACAAATAACTAGCACCCAGCGCCGCCGGTATCAGCCCGCCAACAACACTGCCGACACCTATGAGCAGCCATAGTAGTCCTTTAGACATATGCTACTAGAACCTAACGTAGCTTTTAGCCGGCTGTTTGGACTTGAGCTCGTTCAGGTAGCTCGAAATGTCTTTGAGATGGAAAGATATGTGTTGGGCGGTTACGGTCGTACCGTCATTTTGCGTGACTTTTACTATTTCCAGCGTTACCGGCTGGCCGGCGTGCACCGGGCTGGCGATAATGATGTTCGATATCTGCCCTGGTTTAAGCTGGAATAAGACGTCAATTACTTGGGGCGGGATGTTCGGGTTAGTTTTTGTTATGCCAACACCGTAATCGCCGCCGCTACTTTTAGTCCGAGGGTCTTCGGAGACTTTTTTAGCCAAGCCAGTGAAGTCGGCGCCGGCACTTAGTTTGGCAATCGCTGAATTAGCTCGGGCTTGAGCGGCGGTGTCGAGCTTTGCAGTCACCTTTTCGGCCAGTATCTCGGATTTTAGCGCCCGTTTGAAGTCAGACACCGACCAGCCCCAGTAATCGCGCAGTACATCTGCAAAAACTTTGTTATTGGCGCCCAGGCGGTTTTGGGCCCTAACTTCGTCAATTCTGGCGTCTATTTCCTTACCGCTAACTCCGACTTTGTTCTGAGCCGCTAGTTTCTTTATGTAGGCGTCTTCGATTACTTTGTCCAGGACCTGCTTTCGGTAAGCATTAACCTGTTTCTCGCCACCGAATAGGTTCTGTTGCTGAGTCTGATAGTAATGCACGTAATGCCGCAGCTCAAACAGGTAGTTTTCATAGTCAACAAAAGTACCGTCGAACCGAGCTATTGGAAAAGGTACAACTTGGGTTACGCGGTATAAAAACGAATTGTACTGATAGTACTTATAAAGGCCCAAACTGCAATAAACTAAAAGCCCAATAGCGGCGGCCACCACTATGGATGTGGTTATGACGACTATTCGGTGCTTGGAGTGCTGCAGCGGGTAGATATATTTCCGAGCTCCGGATAATACATCTTCGCGGTGTTCGGCTATGGTTTCGTTGGTAATTTGCGGTACATTCTCGTCGCTTATAGGGGCCGTTGGGGTGTTATCACCCAGAGGATTTAGGCTGGCGGCAGCTTTATCCAAAGCGTTTTCCGGTACCATTTCCCGGACTTCTTTGACCTTTTTCTTAACTTTTCGCTTAAATTTCACCATAACTTACGCCAATACACCTCTGTTGAGTCTCGCATTGGTCAAGATCATGCTTCGGCGGTTTGCGATTGGTTGTCTTGAAAGGGTCTCTGCGAGGGATGAATGCCCATATCGCGCAAGATTTGCACCATTTTTTTCTGAACTCTCTCCGGATGATGGACGTTTCTGATGACTAAGTCTCCCACATAGGTTTGCACAGTTATTGTACCAAAGTGCAGCATTGTCTCTTCGAGCCCCAATATTTGGTAATTTATCATCTGTATCTGATCTAGGCTTATATCGACAACATTCACCTGAAGCAGCGAGCGCGTCTGCTGGATAAAACGCTGGTCGGTCATTATGTACACGCTGAAGTACCAGCGTACCCACCAAGGAAACATCAGCACCCCGCCCAGTAAAAATCCTAAGCCCATGCCACCGAAAAACCAGCCATAAGTTGGTTTTATCAGAGCCGGTATCATGCCGGCAAGAATGCCAAATGAGGCTAATATGATACCTTTACGCATCACTATGGGGTGTTTACGAAACACCAGTTGCATCTCTTCATCGTCGAACTGCTCCCTGAAGTATTTGGGTTTAGATGGTTTTTGAGATTTCTTTTCGGGCTCTTTGGCTTTGGCTCTCATTCCTACATTATATATCTAAGAGGTTGTCGGTTACAGGTTGCAGCTTTAGAATAAGTTGGCGCCCCTATAGCTCAACGGATAGAGTAATTCCGTCCTAAGGAAGTGATCTGCGTTCGAATCGCAGTGGGGGCACCAGATTTATCGTTTGTTTTTGGCGTTTGCTCAGTTGAATTATTAGCTAAATTATTATACGGTTTAGTTCTTAGGTTATGAGTTATTCCCCCGAGAGGGCGGCCGATGTCGCTCATTCTATAAGATTGAAAAAGGCCGCGGCGGCAGTCTGCGCGCTGGCTATTGCCTGCGGTGGTAATTCAGCTGCTGCTAGCCACCGAGCAGAAACACATCTAAAAAATAGCTCGCTGGCACATTACGACTTGCAAGCGAGCTATCCAAACGACGCGAGAGTCCGCCGTGGTTACTACTTAAACGGTACCAACAATTATGACCCGCTATATAACCCCAATGATCCGAACAGCTCAAACCGCTCGGTCTTATCATTCGAACTACTAACCGGAGGGCGGTTCAGGCAATACAATATAGTTCCTATGGATGCGAAGCCGCACTGCCACTACGACCAGTTGAAGTGGGATAGTGGCGGTCTGGGGTATGAAGAAACCGTGAATCAATGCTCCGCTGTAGATAACCGGATAGAGTTCGAGCCGGCGATAGGTTTTATGCCGAGCAAATGGTCTGTGGGGCAACAATGGGAGAAAACCGGAGTGTCTCAAACAAGTTATTTTGAAGCCGGAAAGCTAGTCTGCCGCGGCTTGAACCGTTGGCGCTCAACAGTGGTGGGCGAAGAGGTAATGCCCGGTGGCAGGCGCGCCCTGCACAGCCAGACGGTCGAATCGCAGACGCTGGAAGCAGTAGTCGGCGCACCTGCTTCAATCGCCTGCCCTATCGGCCAAAAGGTTTCATTTGGCTGGCAAGAAAATTTCTACTTCGGAAAGGCCATTCCAGTTCTAAGTTCCGGCGACAATATATCCGGTTCGGATACAGGGATGGTGCGCAGTATGGGCGGCAACCTAAATTACTTGCAACAGACCGGGCACTTTGAGTGGGACGCCCGCTTCAATTCCTGGCGGCCTATCTCCTCCTCTTAGCGGCTTTTACTCTGCTAAATGTAGCCGTAATTTTTGAATTTTTTGCAGCGTTGAGTTTGCAGGTGATTTTAGTGCCAGTACATGCACCGCCCCATTTATTAAACTTCCACTGTTTATTAGGGCTTTTGGCGCTTAATATAACCGTTTCGGTGTTTCTAAACCAAAGCTCGCAGTCGTTATAGCAGTTATTTTGTTCAACGTTTCCTTTGGTTAGGTATTCGTTCGATACCTGGTCTGGCCGTAACATTCCTTTACCTTTGAGGTCTATATCGACAAAGTGGTGGTTGGATGTAAGCCACGGCTGGACGTCGTAGTAGTAGTTCTGCCGGGTTTCATCCATTTTGAGGCTGTCGATACCGAGATCCGGTGGCGCGGCACCCATTATATCGTCAGGATTTTTGATATGACCGTTTGAAGAATAGTCAGGAGCTGTGGGTTTAACTTGCCCAGTAACGTGAAAGGTTTCATGAACCATAGTCTTGCTAAGAATATCGGAGCAGTAGCCTGCCTGCTCCAGGCCCACTACGGCTACGTTTCCGGGTATTTGCGGTGGTTGGTCGGCCGCACCACAAGCGTTTATAGTTTTACCATCGTAAGATGCGTATACGGTTCCGTCATATAGTGCGAGCAACACCTTGCCATTATCGCTCGGGAGGTTTGAGTGTAGCTCATCTTCCAGGCTTTTTACCATATTCAAACCTTCGTCTTTTAGCTCATCGGCGGTGTACTTGGACCTAAGATAGCTAATGTCTGGGTGCCCTTGATAAGTATCCATTCGTAAGCTAAGGCCGTCACCCCTGCCTCTACCGGCTAGCCAGTCTTGTTCCTGCCAGAGTATTTCTTCCAATTTACCGTTAGTATCGAGCTGTCGGTCCTTACCGTCGGCTGGCACAACATACACTGGGTGGACCTGTCGTCCCTGTAACTCGTCTGGCCTGTCTGTAAGAGATCTCTCTACCCCGCTCTGATATGCCGCTCCGGTGAGCGCGAAAGCGCCTACAGTTGGGGCCAAAAACTTTAGCAGCCGTTGCTTACGCTCGGCCCGCAACGACTTGTCTGTGTCCGGAAGTAACGGCTTCTCCATTTAATATCCTTCGCCCACCTTGGTAAATATCTACCTTAATAATAACACTTCAACAGATCACATACCCTATAAGGCAAATCTAGTGCTAACGCAAATCAGTGGAGCTCGGATTCGCTAAACCAGAGGTTAATCTCAAACTCGGCTTCTTCCTTGTCGCCTGAGGCATGAATCAAATTCTTTATGGAGCGTTTTTCGGCATTGGCCTTAATGGCGGAATCGTCAGAGTAGTCGCCTCTAATAGTACCCTTCTCTGCCTTGGCCGGAATGGTATGGCCTGCTATCTCGCGGGTTTTTGTGATGGCATTCTTGCCTTCTAACACTAATGCGATAACCGGCCCTGAAGTTAAAAAATCAACCAGCCAGCGTTGCAGTTGCAAACCGATGGCGTGGGCGTCATCACTACCGAAACTAGCTCTGGGATCATGGCCTGCTTCCTCGTAGCTTTCGAGCGTTTTATTGCCCATACCCTCGATAAATTCACGTCTTTCTGTCGGATAGTGTTTGTGTGCGATTTGCTCATCTGGCCGCACCATTTTCGTTGCAACCAACTTTAGGCCAGCTTTTTCAAACCGACTGACTATCTCACCCACTAGTCCGCGCTCAACAGCGTCGGGCTTTAACAGCACCAGTGTTCTTTCCATTCTTACGGGGTAGTTTAACAGATGTACAACCCTTGTACAAACTTCTACGAAAATGCTTACTGCTACAATATGCTTATGTTGTACGACACGGCTGTAGAACAATTTTTGGAATACCTGGAGCTTGAACAAAACCGCTCGGCTAAGACTATTCAAAACTACAGCCATTACCTGACCCGACTGAGTGACTTTGCCGGTGAGGTTATGCTAAGCGATATAAACGAAGAACTAATTCGAAAATGGCGAATGTGGCTCAACCGTCTGGGGACTAACACCTCAGACGAGATGGCAAAAGTTACTCAGAATTACCATCTTATTGCCCTGCGCTCCTTTCTGCGTTTTTGCGCCAAACGCGGCTGGGACGTTATGCCTGCCGATAAGATTGAGCTGGCGCGCACAAAGCGCCCGCAGGTGACATTTTTGAGCGAAGAGGAGCTCGGCCGTCTCGCCGCCCAACCCGATACTGCTACGGTAAACGGACTACGCGACCGCGCCATAATTGAGCTGCTGTTTTCCAGCGGGTTGAGAATTTCCGAGTTGGTTGGCTTGGACCGTGATCATATTAACTTAAAGCGCCGCGAGTTTATGGTGCGAGGCAAAGGCCAAAAAGACCGGCCTATATTTATAAGCTCAGAAGCCGCCGGTTGGATTTCTAACTATCTTGATAAACGCCAAGATAACACCAAACCGCTATTCATCCGTTACAGCGGCTCCAAAAAAGTCGATTTAAGCGGCAACTACAGCCGCCTAACTGCCCGCAGTGTACAGCGGCTGGTATCGCGTTATGCCAAACTTGCCGGTATAACCAAACACGTGTCGCCGCACACCTTGCGCCATTCTTTCGCCACCGACCTATTGATGAACGGCGCCGATTTGCGCTCAGTTCAGGCTATGTTAGGCCATTCGAATATCGCCACTACTCAGATTTACACGCACGTTACGGACCCGCACCTCAAACAAATTCATCAAAAGTTTCACCGAGCTAAAGGCCAATCGTAGGGTTTTATTGATCTATTTTTAGACTGTCTTTGGTCGCTTGCCAAGTCTTGGGGCCGGAGTCCCAAACTTTATCTATAGCCGCAATCAACATGTAGTAGTTGCCGTTTTTACCTTGAATGGTTATGAGCTGCCCTTTCAGGTGCTTTATTGCGGTTTTTTGATCAACGCTGGGCGATACCGAGATGTCAACTATAGTCGCAGCCCTTTTTATACTGGCATTTGTGAAGGCCGATACTTTATCTCCCGGTTCCAGTCGGACTTGGGTTTCCTTTAGCTCAGGAAAGCTGTATTTAGCTAAAGTTTTGCTGAAATAGGCGAATTGGTTGAAGCCTATGACATCTGACCTAGGTACTATTTTAGCCGCTATTATGGACTGCATATACACCGTTCTGTCGGGCCCGATGAGCCTTTGGCCGAACTCCAAATGATTACCTGTATCTTTGAATAACTGATTATAAGGTTTATTTTTAGTACGCGGGTCGCTGATGCTAATCGGAGCGTCAGAATATACGAACTGCGACCATGGTATATTGAACGCAAAGCCGGTTTTTTTAGCTTCCCCTCCTAGGATGTGGCTGGCCATAAACCGATAATTAGCTGATGATTTATCGAATGAATAGTTCACCGTCTTAACTGGAGATTTATTGTTATTAAGCACATGTAGCAAACCAACTGCAACTACCAGAGTTACTATGAGGATGCCTATATAGATTAGGTTCTTCTTATTTAGTCGACGCATACTCAACGACGGCTTTAAGCTATTTGTCGTAGATGTCTTTTTCATGAATACTGGTTGGTTATCTTCTGCCATATTTCCTACTAACCGCAAGCAGCCGTTGAAGTCCATACATATCTGTCTACGCTCCCGTTACCATCGTCATCCCACTGCTCATACACCCTCCAGAGATCGTCCGGAGAACACGGAGGCTGCGGCCCGTCATCTCGCCATATTGGGCCTAAATCACAAGGGCATCCTGGGTTGGGTGGAGGAGGTGGAGGTGGAGGTGGTGGCGGTGGCGGTGGGCTTGGGTTAAGAACGGTTATGGGCTGGTTAACCGAGCCCTGATTGTTTGAGCACCTGAAACCGCCGCTGTTCCCGCCGTTTCCTGAGTATAAATTACCCGAGAAGAGAACCCAGTTGTCGCTGCCATCACCGGCGGGTCCCTGCCAGCCGAACGAGCCGGTTATACCGCCGTAACCCACACAGCCGTTATAACAGTGGTCGTATTGTCCGCTTACTCCAAAAGTTACATTATTTGGCACATTCGAAGTGGGAGTATACCAATGTACCAGACAGTCAGGCGAACCACCACCACTAGATACAGCTTGAACTGTTTCAGTATCCACAGCGTCCGGCACCCCGGATTTATGGCATGTTATCGTGAATGAGTATGTCTTAACCGTACTAAGTGTTATATCGCGTGCACCGCTGGGTGGGGCCGGAGGAGTAGGCGTGTTATTCCAGTCGCCAGATGCGTCGCAAGAAGTTGGATTTCCGGTGGTTGTCCAGTTTAGTGACGTGTATCCGCCAACGTTAACTGTCTTGGGGTTAGCCGTTAAATTGACGCTAATAGCCGCCCCGCAGCTGGCCGAACAATCAAACCGCACAGTCACAAATCGATCTTGCGTCATAGCTAACGTTTGACAGTGGTTTGTGGATATGACTGCACAATCGCCGCTAATAGCACCAAATACCGAGTTTGCTCCGTGATTGGCGGTTAATACTACTTGTGGTCCGCCGGTATAAATGGGAATTGTGCAGGTACTTGCGCATGTCTGATCGGGAAAGCCCGATGCTTGCGCCAGTACCGTTCCCGTCCCTGTGCCTGTAAATGTGATGTAAAGGGTCGGGTTTGTTCCTTGATTACACCCAGGCGGGCCTTCGAAGGTCGTATCAGTTGCCCCAACGTTTAGCCGCTTGCAAAGAGCACCGGCCGAGCGAATTGAGTATCCAGGGAAGTCATCCGGGCTATTGTTGGTTCCAAGACTGGCGCGCGCCTGTAAGCGTTTGACAGCCACGTTAGTTTTGGCCGTTACGTCAACCACAGCTTGGCCACCACTGAACTGGAGCACACCGCTAGCGTTATCATTGGCTTGAACCCTAACCTGCGAACTCGCGTATATAGGGGTTATACGAGCGTAAAAATAGCCAAAGTCGCTTGGTAAAGAAGCGCGGATATTGTTGATAATAATATTGCAGTCGTAGTCGCTAGTTCCGTTAAAGCCACTAACTGTTTTCGTACCGCTACTGCAGGTTGTTGCCCTGAGCGTTCCGTCAGCAGTTGCGTACGAGATAGAATCGACTGTCGCCGCACCTTGATTTGGATATAAGAAGAAGGTCTTGGAGCCGCTTTGAGTGGTTACACTGGGGGTTACGGTAGAGGCCAGGCCATTGGTACCAAATATTGGGTATAGGGTTAACCTCAGCACAGGGGCATAGTTTTTGGCGGCCGAGTTCCAGCTAGTCTGGTCGTAAAGAGTCGTTCCGGATGCCGGGAATTTATTGTTTACCGAACGATCGCTGGCTTGCCAGCCAAACATCAACTTGTCAGCCGGAACTCTAGTGCCGGCGCTGTTGACGGTAATCATTTGCACTACCTGCGAATCGCTGGCGGCTATATTTTGATATATCAAATCCGACGGTGACGGGTTTACCAAGATACAGGTGTATTTTGTGTTGGCATCGGCCGTTAGCGTACCTTTGTAAGACGTTACAAAAGCACTCGTTGG
>CAZPFQ010000011.1:0-5246 GCA_964585885.1 uncultured Candidatus Saccharibacteria bacterium
GGAGAAAACGTCGAATTCATAGCCGTAGAAGTAGCGTTAATACTGTTTGTCAGGGCGATAGCATTGAAGGTCGTCCAATTACCTTGGTACCAGTCTGGTGGCTGGGTTAACAGATCATTGAACTGCTTAGCCCAGTCCTTCTCAACACCGAATATAATGGCAAACGGCAGCAGTTTTTCGAACAATTTTACTGTACGCTCTGGCGCCGCCGCGTTATCGGCGTATTTGGCATTCGGGCTTTGTAAGAACTTGATTCTGTCGGCTTCAGCCGTCTTTAGATACAACTTTAGGCCCTTTAAATCATCATTATAGAGCGCACCGGCCTTTGTACGGCGCGGCATATGGGCCAGAAGGATGACTTCGATAACAATCGCTACTATAGCTACCGCCATTGCGATGTAGGCGTGGCTTTTACCGGCGGCAAAAGCCACAACTGCCGTAATAAAAATGCTCAGCCAAACCAGGCCGGAGTTGGGTTTTTGCGGATTTGAATCAAACATTCCCTCTTTAGTCAGCCGCTCGAGAGCGTCTTTGCCAATCTTGCGTACCGCCGTGGACATGCCCGACTGGTACTTGCCAAGTGCGATGGTACTTCCGGGTGTTAAATCGTCGTCAAACAGAGTTTGCAAAAGAGTTAGCTCGTAATCTCGGAGCTTGGCGTCGGACTTATTGAGCACTAACGAGGTGGTGGTTTTGGATCTTAGGAAAGATTTTTCATCTTTTTCGACTATGGTCACATAGCCGCGGACGGCCAAATCGATCATGATGGCCGTGATGTCTTTATTATCGAGTGAATAATCTTGCAACAGGCCGGCGTCGAGCACAGAGATGCCTTTTGGCGGACCATACTCCGGCACGATAACGCCGGCACCCTTGGGATCCCTACCCTTATGCCACCAGCGGCGAAACGCCAGCACCAACAAAAGTAGAGCAAGCAAGCTAAGAATGATGTCGCCCAGGTGCCAGATCAGCTGGTCGACCACCCCGTATGGAGTAAATGTACCCTTATTGAAGGCCAAAACTACAGACAGAGTGGAATATGGTGGCAATTTGGTGGAGGTAGCGGTAACGAGTGCCCCACCATTCTCGGCAGACTTAGTAATCTTGCAGGGCTGATCGGTTGAGCCAAATCTACCGCTATAACAGGCCATTCTATTTTGCATGTGAGCCGCGATAGCGGCCGGAATGTGGAAGCGCGCCACCACGCTGTCGAAATTCTGAGCCCATTGGTCGCCGTTGACATCCCAAAACAGCTCATCGTGGTCATTGTAAAAAGTTATAACGTTATCGACTTGGTATTTTACGGTGTAGGCCTGGGCGCCGGTAATAGTTCGGTCTGGGTCGCCTATGCGCAGAACCGTGTTGCCGTTGCTGCCGTAGGTAGTAAACTGCGCCGGGGCGCCGCTGGGCGAGCCGACGCTGTCAATTTTTAGCTTTAGCGGATGGTTTTTATATGAATCCGGAATAGCGCGCAAGATGCCGTGGTTGTAATCTTGATAATCGACGGCGATTTTCTCGGTAATATTTAGCCGGCCGTGCGGACTGGCATCGGATAGATAGTAATCACCGCTGAAATCGGTGATAACGAAGTCGTTAACATCGGCCAAAGCTCGACTTTGCCAAATGATTGCCGGCGCCAACAGCACCAGCACCGCCAACAGTAGCTTAGTTACTTTCCCCATTGGAACTAATTATATATCTGTTTTTTGCAGAACCAGAACGAAATCTAGTGGTTGTTTGAGAGCGTGGTGAACTTGGTAGGCACGGTAACGGTAGCATTCTTGTACTCATACGTGACTTCGCTACTGGTGGTACCCGAAGCTGTGGTTACCTTTACGATGCGCTTAGTGGTGGTTTCTATGTACATGGTCGAAGTTACGCCGCCGTAAGAAACCGACCAGACATCACAATTTCCACTAGCCGGTGATGGGCAGGCTTGCTGGCCCTTGTAGGCCGCGGTGTTCTTGAGATTGGCGATTTTGCTTGAGTCGTAATTGTAGGTAGCCGGGTCAAAACCGGAAGAACTCGATTGAGCCTTGGGATATTTGATGCAAGTACTAGTACCCATGCAGAGGTAGTAGGCATCAGAGGTGTAAATCAGGCTGGCCGACTGTCCGCCAGTATTGTAAACGTAGCTGACATTTCCCTGTCCGTCTGAAGTCATTGTAGCTTTTGTAGTTTTACCAGCCGAAGTGGTGTTAACGGTTGCTACGTAAGGTGTGTCGGCAGTGGACGACGGTGCGAACGAATTCGTCGGTGTTGTTGTGTTCTGGCTGGCAGGTGGTGGCGTGGTAGAAGCGGTTTCGTTATCGTCTTTGGTCACAAAATAAGCCGCAGCGGCCCCGCCTATGAGTAGTAATATCAGAATAATTAGCCACCATCGCCTGTTTGATTTTTTGGGTTGAGTAGGTTGAGTTTGTGGATCCATGTTTCGCCCCTCCTTATATGCTCTTAGTTTAGCAATTCCGACACTCTAAGGATAATGCTTATGCTTCTTGAGGCGCCTGACGCGGAAACTATTGGTTGAGCTGGGAATCGGCTTTTCGGTTAATTCGGTTTTGCAAATCTTGAGTTTGCCCAACAGCACCCTTGGCGGCGTTAATCGTGTCGGACGGACTCGAGACATTGACTTCGTCTGAGCCGACCTTAACGGTAGAGCCGCCGGTGTAATGAACAATGCCCCAGGCCGTTAGTACTAGAGCTAGCAATATCAAAAATAGTAGCTTAATCATTTTTATTAGTTTAGATAGCTACAGTTTAGCACTCAGCTTGAACGGCTGGCTAGATTCCGAGAATCAGCTTCTTCTTGGCGTCGAACTCTTCTTGAGTGATGATTCCCTGGTCTTTTAACTGGGACAGTTGCTGCAACTGGGCAGTTGTGTCATCTTGCGCCGGTGCGGCCGGTTGAGCGGCCTCATAAGCAGCTTGGTCTTGGGCGGCGTATCTTTGAGATTGTCGGTGTGAAACGGCGTTGGCGGTACCAACTACGGCGGCCGTGCGGGCCATTCCTCTTAGTAAACCTGGCATATTATTTACCTTCGCTTTCTAATTCTTTAGCGGCTTCGGGGTGGATGCGGCCTTCGCCTACCAGAACCCCGTTAGCGTCCATAATGGCTTGTTTCAGCGGCTTGGCCCACAGTTGTTCGACTACTAGTAGTCCGGCGGCCGAATCGTTTTCCAGCAGTTCGCCGACTTCGTCTATGTCGTCTTTGGTGACGGCCTCATCAGAAGCTTTGTATTTCTCGACGAAGGTTGTAACTTCTTCGCCGCTGTCGGTGACTGCCACATTTGTGACTTCACCGGTCTTGTCTTTGGCCACCACGGCAAGAGCAACCAGGCCAATAACGCCGCTATCTATAGCATCGCCTATGGCTTTTAAAATACTACCGTCGAACTTCGGGCTGTTGAAAGCCACGATTATATAATCTATAGGTCCCCGCAATTAACACCTCCTGAGCTTACTTTGTTGTTCTTTAATTATACCCTACCATCACCTGTGAACATAAATGTTCGCCAAAGCCTGCGCACGCGGTTATAATTAAGGCATATGGATGAACAAAATGTAAATTTGCGCTACACCTCACCGGTTGTTACTACTGATGGGCACGTAGTAATGCTAAATGACAAGAATGTACCGACGATACTATTTTTCCAGGCCCGCGAGCAGCACGAAGAGCATGTACACGCCGACGTAGTGGCCGCGGTGCGCCTAAACAGCGTCGATGATTTGAAAAATTTGGCCAAAGCCATAAACGACACTGTTAAGCAAAATACCCAGCGCGAACCCTAAGTTTCACCTTCTTAAACTAGAGCGAGAATTCGGCCAAGAGCCCAAAGTGATCTGATGCGTACAGCTTCGGATCCTTTTTTGACGGTGCATCAAGAATAAGGCGGCTACTGATAATATTTAGGTTTTTCCGCGCAAAAATGTAATCGACTGTTACTCCGGCGGGCTGCCATTTCTTATCTTTTATCAAGCCAACCGATTTTAGGGCATTATGCCTAAGGTGGTGGCGCGGGCCGCCGCCTAGCCAGACCCCGGAAGGAAAGGTTCGCTGTGGTTCATGGCCGTGGACGATTTCGTATGTGCTACGGTAGCGATGCTTTAGCATTTTTATTGATTTTGCATTCGGCCTGGCATTGAAATCGCCGGCGATAATATCCGGTGCGGGCTTCAAATCTAACAGCTTCTTAATCTGGCGCAGGCGCGGCGAATCGACGAAGGGGCTAAAATACAGATGAACATTTAAGATATTAAGCGCTCGACCGTTGAGCTTAAGGCTAACGCTTTGAGCTAAGCGATTTTGGTTAAGCCTTATGTCTTTGGTGGCACTGGGCTTTGTTCGGCTCATAACTGCCTGGCCCAGATGCGAGTGCTTGCCGTCTCGCGCGGTCAAGTTCATATGATAACCAGGCAGTAATTTTTGGAGTTTTTTTGGCACCCCGGCGGCAATATTTACTTCTTGGAATAAGATTACATCGGGCTTAAGCGCCTTCAGCTCTGAGGTTGCCAGCTCTAACCTCTGCCAACGCATATAAGCCTCGTGCGAGAGATTTAATGTCGTGAGTTTAAACGATGTCACTTATTGTCTGCAGGCAGTTATCAGTCGTTGCTTGTTGAGGCGGTTTTTTCCTCTATCAAGAGTTTGCCGAGATGTTCTTCGGCAACTTTCAACTCAATCCTTAGCCGCCGGACTAAGTCATGAGCTTGGTTGATTTCAAATTGCATACTAGCAAGATCGGCTCTGTCTGGTGAGCTGACCTCCGCCTCAGACCTATCATCACTATCAATTCGGTGCATTTGTTCGCGCATATTGTCCTCCTTTAGACCCATTATAGCGCCCAGCCTCGATTAGTGAATCTAGACTAGCGCTTATGCTAAAAATATGTTGTAAAAAGTTCCTATGATATTGACGATGGGTTTGGTCAAGCATATCATCGAAATGACACCAGCTGTGCCATTTTGGTGGAGCTGCACACACATGTGTCATTTGCATTAGTCGCAAAAATTTACGGTCTTATAGACAGCAGACGATGCTAGACAGCCTGCTCTACTAGGGTCCATGAAGTCTCCAGACGAAGCAAAGCGTATATCCTCACGCGTGCGTGCCCTCGTTGGGGTAAAGGAGATAAGCTGTTCATCGCCCGGCCGGGCGTAAAAATCTCGATGATATCTAGAGAGAACGGCTCAAAATGCAATCAACGGAAGCACCCCTTCGCTTAGGCAGCGGAGGGCTGTTTTATTT
>CAZPFQ010000011.1:5346-13423 GCA_964585885.1 uncultured Candidatus Saccharibacteria bacterium
GCGCCGGCAACACAGCCACTACGGGCGACGATATCGGAACCCATGAGGCAGACTGCCTTGGTACGGTCTACATCGCTGATACTCTGGCCTGAAGCATCGCGGCCGATACTGTTGTAGCAAGTATCACGATATGCAGGCGGAGTAGCGTCACATAATTTGAAAACCTTGGCAAAGTTATAATCCTCTACCTGTAGAGCATACGAAGTTTGCATCAAATAGCACTGCCCTTTGTACTTATTGGCAATGGCTGTACAAGGGTACATTGGTTCATCGGCCTTGAGATAAGCCGAGCTGTGGTCCACCGTTTCGTCTGGGCTTTGGACTATCATGATGTTCTGCATGAAGACACCGCCGTAGCACGAGCTTCGTTCCCAATCATCGCTAATACGGTCACAATCATCCAGGGCCTTGAACAGATTGCCGTCTTCGGCCTCCATAACACCGTGACCGAGGCCGTGTACACAGTTATAGTGGTTGAAGCTGAAGCGAGCTTTAGCCGCAATCTCGCTACAGATGGTATTAAGGGAGTTCAAGAACTTGGCCGTGCCCTGCTCGTCGGCCACCTGCTCCATCAAGCCGTGATAGTAGCCGGCCCAACAAAACTGGTCACCGTGGGCGAAGGTGTCGGCCACGTTGCCATATCTGGCATAAGCCGCCCGGCCAATAACGTGTACCAGCTGGTGGCACTGGCTCTTAACATATTCAACCTGAGAATACTGCTTTTTTAGCAGAGCGAAAGCCGATGTCGGACCGGACTCTTTAGTTATTTGAGTAAGCTCTGCTTTGTAGCAGCTAAAGGTAATCTGGTTAGACTGCGCGCATTTATCGGCCGGAACCACGACCGCCTTAGAAGTTTGCGATGAGCGGTTATTAAAAAACATGAAGCCGGCGGCCACAATTCCCAATAGCAGAAATAGTGTCAAAAAGCCGCCCGGTATTCGCGGCTTCTTATACTTTCGCGTAGTCAACGTGGCAAGCTCCCATTCCGGTTTTCTCGGTGTACTTTTGGTGATAATCTTCGGCCGGCCACCATTTGTCGGCTTTCTCTAAGCTCGTGGCGATGGGTTTGTCATATTTGCCAGATTTACTTAACTCGTCAAGCATTTCCCTGGCCTGCCGTTTTTGTTCGTCATCTTGGTAGAAGATGGCTGAACGGTAACTGTCACCTATGTCTGGTCCTTGCCTGTTGAGCTGAGTTGGATCATGCATCCTAAAGAACTGTTTTAGAAGGGTGCCGTAGCTTACCTTCTCCGGATCATAGGTAATTTTGGCAGCCTCAGCATGTCCAGTGGTGTGGCTACAGACTTGCTGATACGTCGGATTATCGGTGTGTCCACCGATGTATCCGACTTCTGTTTCTATTACACCCGGAACTTGGTCGAAATAATACTGCACCCCCCAGAAGCATCCGGCTGAGAATATAGCTACCTCTTTTGCCATCATTTAATTATATAACGTAGCTTTAAGCACCAATATCACGCCGGCGAAACGCCGACCAAGATACGCACACACAAACGGCTATCACGGCCAGTAGAAATAGCATGTTAGTCCAGTTATACGTGCTCTCTAGTATCTCGGCTGGGTGGTAATAAGCGAACGGAAAGAGTTTTGCCGGATATTTTAGCCAATCAACGCTATTAGATAACGAGAACACTAGATATCCAGCAATGGCAAAAAGCGCCGCGGCGCCGATACTAGCCGTACGTGCCGTCCGTCCAAGCATCGTGATCATAAAGGCTACCGACCCAAAGCAGATTGCCAAAGTAGCCGATGCGGCTCCGGCGTAGAGTATGTTGGGCATCGGAACCGGCAGGCTAACGATTTTGGCCATTACCGCCGTGGTTAGAGTACCTATAAAACCGACTAGCAAGACTATAAACACGCCGCACAAAGCTTTAGAAAGCATTAATCGATTGCGCGAAATTGGACGGCTCAGCAGAAGTTCTAGCGTGCCTTCCCTTTCTTCTCGCCCGATCAGTGAAGCACCCGCGGCAATAGCCAGAACACCCAGAAGCATCGGCAGCATAAGATAGAATATCTGGCCGCTGAGGTAACCGACAGGTGAGAAAAAATCGCCGGTATCGGAAAATAAAGCTACAGTCCCCTGGGATAGATTATCGAAAGACTTTTGCAATTGAGCCGACTGGTCGCGAACGGTTGGGTAAAACGCCATCTCCAGAGCCACAAAAGCTACAATCCCAACAATCCACCAGATTACTGACCAGCGCCGCTGACGCAGCGTTGATTTAATTATCGGTATCATATCTTTTTCTTTCTATAAAAACTTAGGAATTCTTCTTCGAGTGATGATTCGCGCCTATCGAGCGAGTGAACTTTGTAGCTGGCGAGTAGTCGAAATAGAGGCGTCAAATCGCCCCTTATCTTCACGGTAACGAAGCGCGGCGTGATTACATTTACTTTAACGCCCGGAATACGTCTGAGCTGGGCTAGCGGCGCATCGTTGGCGAATGAGATGTCGTAGCTTTGGGAGCTGACGCGGTTGAAATCACCGATTTTCTGCTCGGCAATCAGTTTGCCCGAGCGAATAAAGCCCACACGATCGCACATTTTTTGGACCTCGCTTAAGTTGTGGCTGCTGATGAAAAAGGTTGCGCCGCGAGCTTTGGTCTGGCGGACTAGTTCGAAGAAGGCTTCCTGCATCAGCGGATCGAGCCCGCTGGTGGGCTCGTCGAGTATCAGTACTTCGGGCTCGTGCATGAAGGCCTGGATGATACCTAGTTTTTGGCGATTACCCTTTGAAAGCTCGCCGATTTTCTGGCCGCTTGAGAATTCAAACAACCGGATGAGTTCACGCTGGTAACTAACCCGCTTAGGCGTCTGCAGCTGGCTCATATAGTCAAGAAATTGCCGGCCTGTCATCTTAGGATAAAGTGCCAGTTCGCCCGGTAGATAGCCGACCATGGCTTTAACTTCAACTGAGTCATTGACGGTGTCTAGATCGTGGACCTTGGCCTCGCCGGCAGTGGGAATAATAAAGTTCATCAGTAAACGGATAGTAGTGGTCTTGCCCGCGCCGTTGGGGCCTAAAAAGCCGTAAACTTCAGAGCGTTTTATATCGAAATCGAGTCCCCGAACGGCGTATTTTTTTGCTCCACTGTAGCGTTTACCGAGGTTATAGGCGGCTACAGCAACGTCACGCGCCATTGGCTGCTCTCAGTCTATCCACCAGCCACTTACGCCCGCTATCAGCTTCAAGATCCGCCAAAAAGTGCCCGGCGCGTGGACCTTGTTCTTTGTGAATCAATATCTTGTACAGCGGTTTGAATACTTGGTCCGGTTTTAGGTCTTTAGCTTCCTTAACTGCATATATAGCTTTGTGGAAGTCATCGGCAGCGGCATCTTCTGGCAGTTTCTCTATTTCGGAAGCTATTAGCGTCAGAATTTCTTTCTGCTTATCATCGAATTCGCCTATATAGCTGGCTGGATCGTCGACGACTTCGAATTTCATATCTTCGGGAGCCCACTTGTCGAGCCATTTATCGATGTAAACCAGTTCGGCCTCTATTACTGTGCTCTGTGCCTCGGCGATTTTTTTATATTCACTGCGACGCAAAACCTCAAGCGTGCGGTCTTTGCGCCGGCGTGAAGCTTGATAGCTTTCTACCAGGTGTGAAAAAGGTATGGCGCTAACTACCGATGCGCCGCCGCAAAGTTCGATGAGTTGTTTTTCTTCGGCGGTTTTGTCCGGCTTGGCCAGAGCTTGGGCGTACTCGTCTATGAGTTTGGTGAGGCCGACTTCGTCAAAGAAAAGCTGCCTGGAGGGCGCGGCGTGCAAAATAAAGTAGCGGACTATCTCTGGCGGCAAAATTTCGGCCAGTTCAGACGTAGAGATTGTCTGGCCGCTGCTTTTACTCATTTTTTTGGTCTCGCCTGCCCGGTTTATAAAGTGATAGGGCAACGGTGCCGGTGGTTCGGCACCGTAGACCTGCCGTATGATTTCAGCTCCGGTATCGTAACTGCCGCCTTTGGTGGCGTGATCGCGGCCGAATGGCTCGCAGGCTACCTTGAACATCCACCAGCGCGCCGGCCAATCAACTCGCCAGCTGAGTTTAACCTCCCCCGAGTTATAGTTGGCGGTCTGCTCTTTACCCTCAAGGTCGGCGTAGGATATTTTCTTAGCCGCTTTATCTAGGCTTAAGAATTTGCGGGTTTTGAGATAGCCCTCTTCCATTACCTGCACCGGCGACCAATTCTCATCGAGTTTATGCCCGGAAACGGATTCCAAGATAGCTCGTATCTTATCGGAGCGCATCAAGGCTTTTTCTATGGCCGTATCCATTGCGCCGCTTCTGTATTTCTCGTGCGAGCGGATTACTTCTAGCTTAAGATTAAGTTTCTGGGCTGCGCCGAGAAAATCGTTTAAGAAAAAGTCGGCGTAGCTTTGCTTAGAATCATCCGGCGCCGGTATATCGCAAAGCGGTTTGCCCAAATATTTTTTAAACTCCGCAGGCACATTAGCCGGCACTTTCCGAAAAACGTCTAAATCATCGACTACGTGTAGGTGGCGTGACTTTCGACCGCGCCGCTCAAGCTCAAAACGCACCGCATCGGCCGTTAAGACCTCGCGAAGCGTACCAACGTGGTAAGTACCAGATGGTGAAACACCAGACGAGACAATAATCTCACCTTCGGGGTGAGCTGACACCAGCTCGTCCACGACTCGATTGAGCCACTTCATATCAATAGCTTAAAGCCTAATACCCAAAAGCTCAAAATCAGGCTGATTTGAAAAACTAGCTTATTGAAGCGATTTTATAAGTTGTGGGGGGTGAATTCTTAATCAGTACTTTATCGCCGACTTTTTTGCCCATAAGCAGCTTGCCTATTGGTGATTCGTCGCTGATTTTACCCGACAGCGGGTCGGCCTCAATTGTACCTACAACCTGAAACTGTAAGCTTTTACCACCAGCCGATTTAAGCTTAACGCTGTTGCCTAGCTTGACTTCGCTGCTGGTTTTGGGCTTCTTGATAATTTTGGCGTTTCGCAGGATTTGCTCGAGCTCGGAAATCCGCGCCTCTAAGCGCTCCTGTTCTTCGCGGGCCGATTGGTACTCGGCGTTCTCGGATAGGTCGCCCAGTTCGCGGGCTTGCTTAATGCGGTCGGCTATTTCGACTCTTTGGCCAACTAAATCACCGTGCTCGCCATTGAGCTCATCGACACCATCTTGGGTTAGATTGAAATGCTTCTTCATGGACACTATATCCAGTACCTTTCCGCGTGGGTTATTTGTCTAAAGCCCGTTATTTATTTGTACGGGCGATTATATCAATCCTTGGACTCGATTTCCAGCGATTCTGCCAGCTTTTCAAAGGGGATCATCTTGAGTTCGTCGTTTGTCCTAGATTTGAGCTCACCGCTACCGCTGGCGAGAGTTTTTTCGGATACGACCAGTCGGTAAGGAATCCCCATCAAATCGGCGTCTGAAAAGATTTCGCCGGCACTTACGTCCCGACGATCATCATATAATACTCCAACGCCTGCGGCTGTCAATCGATCGTATTGCTCGTCGGCGGCTTTGGTAGATGCCTCGTTATCGCCCAGGGCTGCCAGATAGACCAGATACGGCGCCACAGACTCCGGCCAGACTAAGCCGCGCTCATCGGCAAAATGCTCAGCTAGCAGTCCCATAAGGCGGCTAATGCCGATTCCATAACTGCCCATGAATACGGGCTGTTGTATGCCCTTTTCGTCGTTATAAAACAGACCGAGTGGCTCTGAATAGCGTGAGCCGAAGGTAAATATATTACCCACCTCGACGGCCTTTTTCTCGACCAACCCATCTCGGCTTATGCCCAGCTCTAATAACACCTCATCGGTTAGAACTTCTTTGTTTACAGCTAGCTTTTCACCTTCGTGGTAGAAGATGGTATCTTCACCAATTGGGCTGATGGTCTGGAACTCGTGCGAAAACCGGGCAAATGGACCGCCGCTGGCGAAAGTCTTATGAGTTATATCGCCTATGCCCAAGGTCTTATAAACACGCATGTAAGCCTCGGAGGCTTTGTCGTAGAACTCCTCGTGCTGGGCTCGGTCGCGGCTGAAGCTGTATAAGTCTTTCATTATGAACTCGCGGGCGCGCAATAGACCGCTTTTGGCTCGGACTTCGCGGCGTAGTTTGTTTTGGAACTGATAAGTATAAATTGGCAGGTCTCTGTAGGAGTTGGCAAACTGCGTCATCAGGTTGGCCATCGGCTCTTCGTGGCTCCAGCCGAAGCCGACGAGGGAATCCTCTTCTGCTCCTAATGCTGCTTTAAACCAAACATCTACCTTATCGTCGTCCCAACGGTCGGTCGATTGCCAAATATGCGGGTGCTGTAGCGTGCTTAGCAGCATTTCTTGGCCGCCAATCCCATTCATCTCGCTGCGGACAACCTTTTTGATGTTATCAACCACCGACATGCCCAGCGGCAGATAGCTATAAACGCCGGCCATTTCTTTGTGGACGAAGCCCGCGCGAATCAGTAGCTGGGCGTTTAGGGCTTCTTCGTCGGCCGGTGTTTCACGGCGGGTTTTTAAAAACGATTTGCTGCGTCTCATTTATCTGATTGTACAACAACCGCCGGTCTTATCAGACATGGAAGTGGATGCCGAAAGCGATGAGATTATTTAGAGCGTGAAGCAACATCGGTGCATACAGCGCACCGGTCTTCTCACGCAAGAAAACCAAAACCACCGACAGGATAAAAGTGTCTATTCCGGCAATCCACAACGCACCGCCTTGGGCGCCGGAACCCAGGTGCGCCAGCCCAAAAAGCAGGCTGGTGACCAGCATAGCAACCACAAACCGCCAGCGGGCCCGCAATCCCGAATACAGGTAGCCTCGAATTAGGGTTTCTTCGCCAATGGGTGGCAGTATCACCAGCGCCACGAATGCCAGTAGCCCGTCTAAGGTGGTATTTAGGCTATTAAAGCCCACGTTCTGGGCCTCATCGGTGTTAATACTCGGCGCGAGTAGCGCTATTAACGATGACACACCGATTAATATCAGATAATAGACAGCGCCTCCCAGTAGCGCCCGCCCGGCGTCACCGAGTTTCGGCCGCCTGCCCAGTCCTATAATTGCCAAGCTCAGACCACACCATCGCCGGACAATATAAATAACACTTAGGACCGCCAGGCCCTCGGCTATTAGCACGTAGACAAATTGGGCGCCGGATGATTGATCCAGTAAATCGCTAAGCGATGCCCCCGGATCTATAAAATTCATAGCAATAGCGACTATCACCGCCGCTATAAACTGGCTGAGTAGGAAGATAAAAAGCGTAATAAATATGACTAGCCACGGGTTACCCAGGTCGCTTCGTGGCTTTAGCTTAGGCCTTAAGAAGCTCGCGTAAGAACGGCGCTCGTTTGGCGCCGGCTGGTTTTTGATGTTTGGCATATACGCCCAATTTTATAGGAATCTGCGAACATCTACTACTGTAATAAGAGCTAAGAGTGCCAACAGCATAGCCATGCTGGCGCCGACTATACGCTCTTCAGTGCGCTGGTTTAGGGGCTTTTTGAGTATGCCGCGAGCGAACAAAATCATTATCAACCGCCCACCGTCGAGCGCCGGAATCGGCAATATGTTCATAAGCGCCAGCGTCAAAGAGATAATCGCGATAATCATCAGAACAAAATATATGCCCAATGTGCCACCGTTCCATAAGACGGCGCCTATAGCTACCGGCCCGCCGACTTGGGAGCTGGCTTGGGTTTGGCCGTTTACTCTGGCTTCGTGATTGCCGCTGAGTGCACCGGCGATTATTGATCCAACACCGCCTATGGCGTGCCCTAGTCCTTGAAATGTCAGCACAAACAACTGACCCGTAAAGCCCACGGCTACTACTGGAGCACTCCAGGTACTGCGTCGAATTTGTAGCTGAGTCGGCGAAACACCCAAGTTGCCTTTCGGATTGTCAGAGTTTTGGCTGGCTTTAACTTCAGCTGCACTGCGCAGGGTTACGGTTTTGGTGATAATTTTGCCACTGTGCTTATAGGTTAGCTGAACGGTCTTTCCGGCAAAGGCGGCCGTCGCGTCGTGAAGCTGCTCGCGAGAGCTAACATTTCGCA
>CAZPFQ010000012.1:0-4360 GCA_964585885.1 uncultured Candidatus Saccharibacteria bacterium
TTGACTTTTTAAGATGCTTATGGTAAGGTAGAAACTGTACTAATCAAATAAAAACAAAAAAATGACAGCAACTGAAACTTTAAACGAACTCCGAGAATTTGTTACCGACCAAGCACACGAAGATGCACCTTTAGCTTCTAGCGAAAAAAAGCACCAGGCCAAGCTAGTGGCTGACGTACTTCGCCAAGAAGCACCAAATCCCAAAGCACTTTCAGAATTACTCGAGCTATATAACACCGAAAAACAAGCTACTTAAAACTGAGTTGCGTTCTGCTTAGGACGCTCTAGGCCCGTCCAAAAGCTCGTCTATGCTTTGTTCAATATATCCTTTTAAACCGAGCTGTCTCTGAGTATCGCTTTCATCTAGCTCAGAGTACAAAAGCGCTCGTGTTCTTAAAAAATCTTCGGGGCTTCTTACAGCATCAGAAGCCTCTTGCCTAAGCCTTTCAAGGTCTCTGGGCCAAAGTACGGCTTTTAAGTCTATTTCCTGGGCACGCGCCGATAATTCTTCTGCGTCTGCTTGCAGGTCAGACAAATAGGCTCCAGCCGAAGCCTCATCTGTAATAAATTCACCGCAACTCTTTTCAGCCATAGCTCAAATTATACCTTCAGGAAGCAAAAGCCACCAGGGGTATATTGACTTTTTAGACACTTATTGTACAATATTATTATGCATCAAGAAGCTCTGAAACAGAGAGAAATTAAAGAAATTCACTTCAAGCCAGAAGGCTACATAGCTGATAGCGGCGTTGAATTTTTAGATCAATTTATTGCCAGGTTGAGAGCTGAACACCTGAACCCTGACGACCTAATATTCAGCGGTTTTGACGGGTTATCAATATCTAAGGGTGAAGCCTTGCCGCGCCACCCAAGCATTTTCGGTATGAACGAAGCCGCTTGGCGGGAAGCTGCTAGATTAGATGATATGAATCCGGCTGTGTACACCAGAGGCTCGGATAAACCGTGCATTGGTCTATATGACAGATCACAACTTGCTTGGGCTTATTCATATGGCATTAAAGATGGTAGCATCGACGACCGAATGGTTCTTAATAACATAGTACTCGGCGAGAACCTGGTAGAACTTAGCCCGGATGTGCCGGTAGAGGAAGCCATTGTTCACATAGATTATCCCCATCGTTTTCCGGATGAGGCCCTGGTCGGGTTAGTTTTCCTGGAAGACGTGTAGATTAGTATTTTAAGATGATTGGAAAGCCTTTAGTCAGCCGATTCCGCTACATCACTCGAAATGGAGAAAAACCTAAGAGCAGTCCTACTCTTGCTTATAAAAATGAGCTCGAAGAAATAAATAGACGGTTCGAAGAGGACCTTTCGCCCCGAGAGAGGTGGGAGGAATACGAATTCGATAGCGATAATATCGCCAATGAGCCTAATAGTATTGAAATGGCCAGTTTCCGCAGAGAAGCCGAAACCGGTTTAGGCCAATTGGCAGTTACTAATTTCGAAAGCCCGGGCGAGAGCGACCCATCTTATGGCAAGTTCAAGATAACGAGAAGGGACATCGATAGGCTTGAAACCGCCATCCCCAGCCAGATGAATCCGCCCCAACCCGAATAAAAGCGGGCAAAGGCCGCTGTATAATAGAAACTACTAAAGGGGAGGTCATATGGCCAAGAAAATGAGTCCGGTAGTGCATTTTGAGATGGGTTACAAAGACAAAGATCGAATGATCAAGTTTTATGAAAATGTTTTTGGCTGGGAGACTGAGGCCATGGGCGCGGAAATGGGGAACTATGTGGTGGCCCATACCGCCGAGACCGATGCTGATGGAATGGTACAAAGAAAAGGCGCTATTAACGGCGGTTTTTATGAAAAAACGGACAATCCCGACTCCCATGCGCCATCTATTGTTATAGCGGTTGATGATATCCAAGCCGCAGTGGAAGAAGTAAAAAAGGCCGGCGGCAAAATTGCCGGTGCCATGGGCAGGGACGGTAAGCGGACTATGGAGCCCGATGAGATTCCGGGCATAGGCCTTTGGATATCGGCCATAGACACCGAAGGTAACCGGTTCAGTATTTTGCAGCCTAAAGGCATGTAAGCAAATAAAAAAGCCCGCTTTTTGGCAGGCTAGGGAATTTAAATTGAGTTGGTCCCCGGGTGCGCTGAAAAGCGCACCCGGGGACCCTGTCTGTCAGCTCATGGCCGAGTTGTGACTCCGTGATGCGTAGGTGGTGATTGCAATAACCACCAACAGAGCAAGTGCCAGCTCAAAGGGCCCCGCCCAGGACACGCTTTACGGACTGTGGATCTCCGTCGGCTTGCTACCCGACGAACCACCCGGCCAATACCAGGCCGCATAGGTGGCAAAGACCTCGACCACGAGCACGATCAGCACGATGACCACGAACTTCCGAACTAGGCTCATCCCGCTGCCTCCTGGTAGCCGTTGCCGTAGGCGTCGTACCGGTTATCGGTGTAACGCTTGTCGTGCAACGAGCCGGGGATGATGTTCAGCGGAGGCGGCATATCGCACTTGAAGCCCGCCTCCGTGTGGAATTTGATCGAGGAACGGCCGATGCCTCCGGCCATCTGCCAGGTTTTCGGGCCCGACTCCCTCGTGCAAAACGCGCCGTAGTTCGTCCACGCTCCCACCATCGCGGAGACGATGTAGCGGCCGTAGACCGCGCAGAAGGTGATGAACTGACGCACCTCGCGGTAGTAGCCGAGCGTGCCCTTCTTGTGGCCCCAACCCGGCGGCTCCGTGTTCGCGTTCGACCAGCAGCGGTTATTCTGAGTCGTCGCGGTTCCCTGCGTCGCGGCCTCTGCGACGAAGCTGGCGGGCAGGTCGAGCACCTTCGCCGCCTCGCTGACCGCCATCGGCTGCATCCCTCCTCCGGTGTTCGCGTCGCAGCAGGTGTAGTCCGCCGGTAGATGGAGTGGCGGAGGTGGCGGGGGTGGCTGAGGCGACGGGCTGTTCTTGACAGTTATGATGACACTGCCCGAGCCCGTGTCCGGGTATGCCTGACAGGTCACGCCGTACTTGTGCGAAGAACCGGGTTCGCTAAACGGCCCGACAGTTTCAGTGAACTGATTGTCACCGCCTCCGCCGATCCACACCCATCCGCTCCAGTCATCGGTTTTCTGGCAGCCAATGGCTGGGTCTGCTCCGGTGATTGTGACCGTGATGTTCGAACTACCTCCAGGATCCACCGATGAGGGACTTGCCGTGACGCTTACGGACGGGTGGTAGCACCCGGCCTGGATGTTGAGCGTTGGGCAGATGTCAGCTATTGCTGCGCTGACGCCCACGACTAGGAACATGACGGTGGCTACTGCCACCGTCAGTGCTGTGATTGCTTTGCGGCTCATCATCCCTCCTTTGGGAGAGAAAGAAGATGATGGTACCACAGCAGGGTGAATCATGAATCCGGTTCCCCCGGATAGAGATTTCGCTCTGTTGCGGTTTGGACCAACCTTCGCAATCAGCGAAGATTGTTATTTAAAAGATCACTGCATCACCTCCTTGCAAGGGCTGACAGATAATTTGACACTATACCTATTTTGCTAAGGTGTCAAGTTTAGTAAGAAATTATTGTGCCCACGACGCAAAATTATTTTTTTGCTATCCTTAAAAGATGTCGCATGAGAGGCTGCAAGCGCTAACTGACGGTATATTCGCAATTGTAATGACACTGCTGGTATTAGAGCTAAAGGTTCCTGTCATTGATGTGGTCAACAACCAGAATCTGTGGAATGCGCTGTCGGAAAACAGCGCGATATTCGTCAGCTACCTTATTAGCTTTATGTTGCTGTTTATTCTTTGGCGCGGCCACAATTTCTTGATCTCTTCAATGGCCAAAAACCTCAGCCCGAATCTGGTAAATCTTAATATGTTTTTCTTGCTACTAGTCGGACTGGTGCCATTTACCACGCACTTGCTCGGCAGCTATCCAAGAACTCAGCTGGCGATTATAATTTATGCGCTTAATATAATTCTGCTTAGCTCAACGCTTGCAATAACACGCCAGTATATAGAAAAATCGGCGTCAATTGAGCACGATCCACGAACGAGGGACCAGAGAATCAATGGCTATATCAGGATGTCCAGCATAATTATCTGCGCTATGCTGGCAATCCCGCTGTCTTTTATAAACCCATGGCTTGGCTTTGGTATAATCCTGCTGGCGATATGCTTCAATCTGCTGAATAACGCCGCCGATATTATCAGAAGAACCTTCAGAATAACTTAGTTCGTATCGGGGTCGATAGCTTGGTCTAAGAGAGCTCTAATAACATCTAGTTCTATCTCTTCTTCCTCAGAGTCTAGATTGATGCCTGACTCAAGGATAGCTTTCCTAGGCATGCGCAACTTACGGTTTCCACCAAAACCGTCGGG
>CAZPFQ010000012.1:4460-7250 GCA_964585885.1 uncultured Candidatus Saccharibacteria bacterium
ATCGAATCAAACTCGGCTTTGGAAAGTTTTCCTACTTGCACCTATCAATCTTATCAAATACAGATGTGCGAGCTATGACTTATTTAGGCGACGGCTTTTTCTAAATCAGCGATTACAATTTTTTTCATCTTTAGCATGGCGTCAATAGCAGGCTTTGTTTTCATCAGGTCGCCCATGTTCTTAGGAATTATCTGCCAGCCAACCCCGAATTTATCTGTCAGCCAACCGCATTGCTCAGATTTGGGATCAGCGCTCATTTTGCCCCAGAAATAATCAATTTCAGCTTGGTCTTCACATTCTACATAGAGCGAAATTGCCGCTGTAAATTTAAATACCGGCCCTCCGTCTAGGCACATAAATTTCTGCCCGGCCAGCTTGAAAACACCAGTAAGAACTTTGCCCTCCATATTAGCCATCGGGCCCTCGGAATAGCCTTTTGGATATCGGCGGATATCGACAATTTTTGAATCAGTTGCTTCTTTAGAGGGAGAGGCCTTAAATACGTCTACATAGAAGTTCATGGCTTCTTCGGCATTTTTATCGAACCATAGAAATGGAGTTATTTTCTGCATGCTTACTCCTTTGGTGTAGTTATATTTACCATCCAGTCAATGCTGTATTTGTCGGTTAACATGCCAAAAGTGTCACCCCACGGAGCTTTTTCTAGCGGCATGTTTACTTTGCCGCCGTCAGCTAACCCGTCCCAATATTTGCGTAGCGTAGCCTCATCTTCACCACTTAAACTGAGTTCGATTTTAGCGGCTTTTTCGCTGGCTTTTATGCTGTCGCTGGCCATTATGCGTACGTCTCCTTCTAATAGAGCGTGCATTATTTTGCCTTTCATGGCTGCTTTTTCCGCGTCAGTTCCAGGCATATTTTGAAAATCATCATCGCTATAAGGGGCGAAATCCAGTTTGCCGCCGAAAATACTTTTGTAGAATTCCATGGCTTCACGGCAGTTACCGCCAAAGAATATGTAAGGATTTAACTTAATATCACTCATAATTAGCACCTCCAATCAGAAATTAACCTATGTTTCCATTATACAACTGGTAGGTGAGGACAGGGCTAATTTATAGCTTGGTCCAGCTACTACCGTCTGAAGTGGCAGTAATATCGGGCTCTGCGACCGCATACGTGCTACCCGGGTTTGCAGCGTTATCGACAATGTATAACCAGCCGCCGTCATCGTCCAAAGCTCCGCCATTAATTTGGCCAAAAGCCCCTTTGGAATCACCCATTTTAAATGCGATCCACAGACCTGGAGTGTACTTAGGTTCTTTCATTTCACCTCCTTAAGATTAACTAGATTATAACGGGTTTCCCGCTTAGCTAGAAATCCGACGAAGAGAATGAGCTATTAAAACTTGATGGTCACAAACAGGCGGGCTTGTGGTTCCTGGTGGCGAAGCTTGGCGGCTGTTTTAGCTAACAAGTGGGGTTTCTTAACCTTTAGCGCGGTTATCTGAACTTCGTCGCCAATCTGTTTTTGGACCAAATCTGCTGCATAAAGTCTAAGTTGCCACGGGTCTTTGAAATGTTCGTCAGAAATGGGAATCTTGACCACCCTTTTGATGGCAATGTAATGCGTCTCAGGTGGTACGAATGCTAACTTATCTTGTGGTGTTTTTGTTTCTAGCATTTGATATATGATAGCATTTTTCGCAAAAATAAGCAATAGCGAAATTGTACTCTAGTGTTAACATATCTTCTATTGACATAAAAAGTTTAAGATGATACCATAAGCGTAGTTTCGAAACATTTTAAGAGGGTTTTTAGCCCTCTTTTTGTTTCGATTGAAATGGTGGAGATAATTAATCAAAGGAGGCCTTAAATGGCTGGAACTAGACAAGGCGGAGCCAAAGCTGCCGCTACTAACAAGTCAAAATACGGCAAGGATTTTTACGCCCGCATCGGTGCTATGGGTGGTAAAATAGGCCGCACTGGCGGTTTTTATGCTAACCGTGAATTGGCCCGCGTTGCCGGCGCCAAGGGCGGCCGCATAAGCCGACGTACCAAAAAGTCTGCTGCCTAAATAAGGTAGCTCAAAAAACTGCCCAAGGGCATGCGCAAGCTAACCAAGGGCAGTTTTTATATTTCTTAAGTTTTCACTGATAGGCGGTATGGCCGGACAAAATGGCCACTTGTGACACGCCACTGCGCACCGCAGTTGAAGCAGCGGTAATGGTGCGGGTCTTTCTGCAGTACGTGCATGCCGCAAGAAGGGCACAAACTGCGTGCGTGTAACCAATCTCGGTAAGTATCAAGGCAGTTTTGGATGTGCTCGTCATCGATCTCCACTTTATATTTCCGGCCGATTTCGGCGGCCAGTTCCCAAGCCAAGCTCTCCAGCTTAATTAGCTCGAAATCGCTATGGTAATTTCGGTGCCCAAGCTGAGCGTGCGCCAGTTCGTGGAGTACACCGTATGACGACTCCCCCACGGGCACTCCAGATTTATAGGTAATTGTGTTTGTCTTTGGCGACCAGTGGTCTTGGTTACCAGCCCTGAAACTAAACTGCGGGTAATCGCGCTTAAGCTCAGAAATAAGCTTCTTAGTTGAGTTTTTGCTTGATGAACTCGTAGCAGTCACAGCGCCTACGTCTTCGACTCCGGCTTATAAGACACCCCTTCGGGGTTTCTCATCGCGCCGGGTGCGGAATAAATCCGACACTCGGGCTTCTCTTCCCGATAAAACCTACAGATTTTGTTTAATAAACTCATAGCAGCCATAAGCTACTGCCTCCTCGGCCTTATCGGCTTTAATTATAGGCGGTATCGGAACCATTTC
>CAZPFQ010000012.1:7350-11497 GCA_964585885.1 uncultured Candidatus Saccharibacteria bacterium
CTACTGCCTCCTCGGCCTTATCGGCTTTAATTATAGGCGGTATCGGAACCATTTCGTTGGTGTATTTTTTCAGCTCGAACTCTAGATACTCCAAGAATTTTTCTAGGTGGGCACCAACACCGCCACCGATGATAATGACGTCGGGCTGGATGGTAGCAACAATACTACCTATTCCAGGTGCCAGAGCTTTGGCGTATCTCTTCCAGATGAATGGGTTATCTACCTCGGCCACTTTTTTACCATACTTTTGCGTAAAGGCCCGGCCTGAGGCGAAAGCTTCCCATTTTTGCAATTTTCCATCGTGCTCGAGTACCATCTGCCCAGGTTCGCTGTCGGCAAATTCGGGGTCAATTTTGCCTTCGGTTATTATGCCGTCACCGATGCCGGTGCTGATGGTGAGATAGAGCACTTTATCGTAATCTTCTCCGGCGGTAAGCGCTTCGTATAATCCGGCTAGGTTGGCATCGTTTTCTACAAAAACCGGCACGTTGCTCAGAATTTTCTGCAGATCGGATACTATTGCTACATTTCGCCAACTCAGGTTTCCGAAGCGCACTCCAATGCCTTTTTCTCGGTCAACTTCGCCCGGCAGGGCACAACAGCAAGCCTTAAGATCAATTCCATCAAACGGCTTCTGTTGTAGATGTGACTTCAAATCTCTAAGAAATTTTTGGTAACTCCCGGCGGTTGCGAATTTGAGCTGATGCAATAGCTCGCCGCTCGGCGAAAAAGCCGTCAGTAGTGTCTTCGTGGCACCCACGTCTATACCCAAGTACATGAGAGTAGTTTACCATTTACAAAAAGGCTGCAACACCTTACAATAGGTGTAATTCGCTTTATCAACTTAATATATTAGCGGACTATAGAGGCCACCGCTTGGTGGTTTTGAAGGGAGCAATTGTTACTGATGCCTAAAACCGATGCCAAAACACTGACTATGGATGAGTTGCTTCAGGCTAATGATGTCAAAAAGATCAAAGCCGGGGATGTAATTGAAGGCACCGTCAGTTCAGTGCGCAAGCACGAAGTCTGGGTGGATTTGGGCGCCAATGGATTAGGTGTTATTTTCCGTCGCGAGGTTGGCACTAACGCTCTTACAGAAGGCGAAACTATAAATGCTAGCGTAATAGATCCGGAGCTAGACGAAGGCTACGCGCTACTTAGCATGAGGCGTGCCAGTAAAGACCGAGGGTGGGGTGAGCTCCAGCGCATATTCGAGGAACAAGAGATAGTCGACGTGTCTCCTTACAGCGCTAACCGCGGCGGGCTGCTGATAGAATTCGAAGGCATTCGTGGCTTTTTACCGGTTAGCCAGCTGGCTGCCGAGCACTACCCGCGCGTATCAGACGCCGACAAAGACGAGATATTAACTAAGCTCAACGGCCTAGTTAACAAGGCCTTACGAGTACGTATTTTGGATGTCAGTCGCAAGGACAACAAATTGATTTTTTCCGAGAAAGAAGCCGTTCGCGACGACATGCAATTGCGCCTTGAGAAACTCAAAGTAGGCGATGTGGTAGAGGGAGTCATTACCGGCGTGATTGACTTCGGCGCCTTTATAAATGTTGAAGGCATTGAAGGACTGGTCCACATATCCGAGATTTCTTGGGAGCGAGTAGAAAATCCTAAGGACTACGTAAAAATTGGCGATAGCATCAAGGCCAAAATTATAGCTATCGATAAGGATAGACTATCCTTAAGCATCAAGCAGATGAGCGAAGACCCATGGCTGAGCGAGGTCAAACAGTTTAAAAAAGACGCCGTTGTAGAAGGTAAGATTACACGAATTACGCCTTTTGGCGCTTTCGTACAACTGTCTCCGGCCGTAGAGGCTTTGGTGCACGTGTCCGAGATGGGAGACGACGAGTCAATAGATCCTGAAAAGCTCTTCAAGCTCAATGAGAAGAAGCAATTCAAAGTCTTGGAGATTGATACTGAAAATCGCAAAATTGCACTGAGCTTGAAAGACGTCAAGGCCAAGACCGTGGCTAAAGCTAAGAAACCAGCCAGTAAGGCTTCTGAGCCCAAGACCGATGATAAACCCGCGCGGAAATCTACCGCCGGTAAAACTAAGTGAGATGAAAGGAGCAGCCAGTGGCACAGACTATCGAAATAGGCGAACAAATCACGGTTGGCGAGCTGGCCGAGCTGCTCCAACTACCCGTATCTAAACTCATAGCCGAACTCTTTAAAAACGGCGTGATGGCAACGATCAATGAGAAAATTGATTTTGACACGGCGCAGATAATAACTGGTGAACTTGAAGATATCGACATCGAGCTGGCTAAGCGCGACCAGTCGACAACCCCACAGCGCACCAAGCGCGAGGTCTCTAAACAAGCCGAGACTCGCCCGCCGGTAATAGCTCTTATGGGACACGTTGACCACGGAAAGACATCGCTGCTCGACGCTATCCGACAAGCCGATACCGCCGGAGGCGAGGCAGGTGGAATAACCCAGCACCTAAGCGCCTTCCAGATAAAGCACAACGACCGTTACCTAACATTTCTGGATACGCCCGGACATGAGGCTTTTGCCGCTCTGCGGGAGCATGGCGCCAGACTGACCGACCTTGCAGTGCTGGTTGTGGCGGCCGACGAAGGTGTTAAATCCCAGACACTTGAAGCCATTCGCTTTGCCCGCCAAGCTGGCGTAAAAATCATAGTGGCGGCAAATAAAATTGATAAATCGAGCGCAGACCTAAACCGTCTAAAGCAGCAGCTGGCGGAAAACGACCTAACACCTGAAGATTGGAGCGGCGACACAATCGTTTTGCCGGTTTCGGCCAAGACCAAAGAAGGCGTTCCGGAGCTTTTGGACATGATTCTTCTGGTGGCTGACGTAGAGGAGCTCAAAGCTGACCACAGCGGGCCAGCAAGCGGCATAGTAATTGAGTCTCACATGGAAAAGGGCAAGGGACGCGTAGCCATAGCCCTAGTTGAGCAAGGCGCCCTAAAACCGGGTGATTTCGTCCGTGTCGGCGCAACTTACGGCAAAGTCAGAACGGTTGAGAATACCACTGGCGAACAGCTAGAGAAAGCCGGTCCATCGATGCCAGTTGTTATTACGGGTCTCCGCGACTTACCAGATTTCGGTGATGAATTTGACGTATTTCCGAGCGAAAAAGCCGCTCGGGAGAAGGCTGCTGAGTACTTACAGGACCGCCAGCGCGGCTCGACCAATGCCACCACAAGTAGCGAATTGCTGCGTATCATCAGCCAAAAGAGCCAGCAATCAGAACTAAAAGTATTGGTAAAGGCCGACGTGCAAGGCTCGCTAACTTCTGTTTTGGACAGCTTAAAATCTTTGGGTACGGAAGAAGTTGCGGTGCGGATTGTGAATTCCGGAGTTGGTGTTATTACCGAGAGTGATGTCCACACGGCGCATACTGCCGACGCCATTATCTATGGTTTTAATGTAGAGTTGCCGTCATCCGTAAAACAGATAACCCACCGCGATAAGATATCAGTCAGGCTTTTTAAAGTCATATATGAGCTGATAGACGACGTTAAGAAAGAACTTGAATCCCGTCTGGCGCCCGAAATTATAGAGGATGAACAAGGCCGCCTAATCGTTAAGGCTGTTTTCAAAACCACCAAAACCGAGACTATCGCCGGCGGCGAAGTATCCAAAGGAAAACTGATTATTCCGGCACTAGCAAGGGTTTTTCGCGATAAGGAGTTGCTGGCTGATAATTTGGAAGTTACCAACCTCAAAAGCGGACCTACCGATGTAAAAGAGGTCAACGAAGGCAGCCTCTGCGGCATAAGCCTTAAGAGCGAAGAGAAACTCAACCTCGCCGAAGGCGATCGAGTAGAGGTCTTTACCCGAAGTACCAAGACCCGTAGCCTTTAGCTTAAGCAATATTTTTTACAGCATGTTTATGGCAAAATGCCAATAATAAGCATGTTTAAGGAGTGTTGATAATGAGTGAGGTTATAACGACGGTAGGACCGCGGGTACTACCAGAGGCAAATGCCGAAAAATTTAGCCAAATAAAGGTAACTAGAACCAAAAACGGAACTGAGCGAATTTATGGAATTATAGAGCTAGATGACGGTGAAGGTATAGTAGAGCGTCCGGTGGTTCTGCCTGACCTTGCCAAAATGTGGGGCCACGACCCAAATCAACGCTATTCTGATGACCC
>CAZPFQ010000013.1:0-9861 GCA_964585885.1 uncultured Candidatus Saccharibacteria bacterium
AACGCCGATAACCGGCTGGAGAACTTGAAGTTGACGACCTATGCCGAGGAGATACGCCTACACGCTATACATAGGCACCGGAAGTAACAAAAATACGAACGACTTTTTGAGAACGGAGTGAGTTACGCGCTAGATTTATTATCTTTGTCTGGCGTGCTTTTACCGCCCTTGCGCCATCGCTTATCGGCAAACTTGAATACACCGAATAGCACTACTATTATGACTAGGATAACTATTATTTCTGTCAGTCCAATGTCCATTTTTTGCTCCGATTAATAATCTTGTTCATTGTAGCATAATCGCAAACAGGCGAGAGCCGCGGGTTGCAATTGCAACACTTCAGTTTATCCACTGTATAAAATGAAGTATTGCTTTTGTTTTTTTTCGGATATAGAATGTAAGCGTTAGTACAAAAATCGAAAAACAACAAAAAGTAGAAAAGCAGAAACGGTAATGGTTGATCAATACAAGCAGCAGCTTGATTCTGTTATGCAGCGCGAAGTCAGCCGCTTCGAGTTTCTGCAATTTGTTGGCGTAGCATTTTTAGGGGTTGTTGGCATTGCCGGATTTTTTAAACATTTACACCACGCGGTCCCCGACAAGAATGCAAAAGCCCAGTCTCCTTTGGGCTACGGGCGCAGTAAATATGGCCGCTAGCTTGTAAAATAAAAAGATGAAGTCGTTTATGCGACTCCGGTTACTTTTCGTGCAGGCTGTCTTACTGCTAAGCCTTTTCTTGTTATTGCCAATTGCAGTATCAGCCGACACATGCACCGATAGGTCATATAGCAGTGGACTTTACGGCGGTTCCACATACGACGGCTTACACACGAGCTGCCCGCCCAACACGGCAAGGCATCATGGCCAGAGTCTGTATCAAAAATACGCGTGGCTATTTTTCCTAATATTATTCTTTATCTCGCTACTTCTTTTTCTACTGTTACTGCGCCGCAGAAGGAGAAAACGCGAAGAGCTAAATTCTGTCAATCAGGCTCAGCCGCCCAACTCTCGATCATAAACTCGTCTATTTGGCTATGATGATGCTTTTGCTATCATAAAGGTAGTTAACAAAAAGGGGCAAAATGTTCGGAGTCTCCGAAATATTCATCGTGCTAATAATAGTTTTCGTACTATTCGGCTCCAGCCGCCTGCCCAGGCTTTCAAGGCATATCGGTAAAACGGCGCGCGAGATAAAGCAAGGCGTCTACGGCAAAGACGATAAGTCGGTAACCGAAATAGCCAGAGACATTAACAGCTCTACACGAAAGATAAGAAGGGGCGTTAACTTCGTGAGAAACCCTCATATTTAAGGAATAAACTATGGTACTACGTAACGCGTTTGGCGAAATGGCCACGGAAGATTCATTAAAAAAAGTAGCTTCTTCGCAGACCGACGGTACGCAAAAGACGAGTGTAATTCCGGTAAGCTCAGGAGGCCTAAAGGTATACAGAAGCGTTAGCTTGGGGGCGTCCGGAGTAACTGTTAAATCATCGAGCGGACAAATCTACGGCTGGTTTCTTTTTAACAATGCCGCGACAGTACGTTTCGTAAAGCTGTACAACAAAGGCTCAAACCCATCCGTCGGCTCAGATACACCGTTTATGACCTTGCCGCTACCTGCCGGCGGCGGAGCTAACGTTAACTTCACAACCGGCATAAGCTTATCCCACGGTATAGGCGTAGCGGCTACCACCGGCGTAACAGACGGAAACAACGGCGCTCCCGGTGCCAACGAAGTCGTAGTTAACATTATTTACTACTAGGTTTTACTAGCCCAAACAGGATATCAGATGGGGGATAAACTCTCACCTCTGTTACAATTGGATGGATGAAACAATGGCAGATAAGAAATTTTTGTATTATTGCGCACATTGACCACGGTAAAAGCACCTTGGCTGATAGGCTCATGGAGCAAACTGGCACGGTGGAAAAGCGCCGGCTCCAGGAGCAGATGCTGGACCGCATGGACCTAGAGCGTGAGCGCGGTATTACAATCAAGCTTGCTCCCGTGAGAATGAGTTATAAAGAATATGAACTTAATCTTATCGATACTCCCGGTCATGTCGACTTTAGCTACGAAGTCAGCCGAAGCCTAGAGGCCGTCGAGGGCGCAATATTGGTTGTTGACGCTACCCAGGGAATCCAGGCCCAGACCTTGTCTAATATCTATCTGGCCTTGGCCGCGAACCTTAAAATTATACCGGTCTTAAATAAAATTGACCTGCCGGCAGCCGATGTTGATCGAGTCCGCATGGAAGTTATGAACCTGCTGGGCTGCAAGTCCGACGAAGTTTTGCTAGTGAGCGCTAAAACCGGTGAAGGCGTAAAGCCCATACTAGACAGAATAATTACAGATGTCCCACCGCCCACGGGCGGCGCGCAAGCCGCACTAAGGGCATTAATCTTTGATAGTTACTACGACGATTACCGCGGTGTTATTTTGTATGTTCGGGTAGTCGACGGACAAATTACCAAAAACGACAATCTCAAGATGATGGCCGCTCGGAACGAAGCTCAGGCGTTGGAAGTTGGTTGGCTCAATCCCGAGATGTCGCCAGCAACTTCTCTCCAAGCCGGTGAAATTGGCTATATAGTAACCAACCTAAAGACGGCTCAATCGGGCCGAGTTGGCGATACCATTACAAGCTCAAGAAAGACTGCCAAGGAGCCGCTTCCGGGATATAAGGATGTACATCCATTCGTTTACGCGGGCTTTTTCCCCTCAAGCAATGAGCAGTATCTAGCACTTAAAGATGCCGTGGATAAGCTGGCGCTTAGCGACTCTTCTTTGCAATACAGTCCCGAGAATTCTCCGGTATTGGGGTTTGGCCTCAGGCTTGGATTTCTGGGGATGCTGCATCTGGATATCGTCCGTGAGCGGCTAAGCCGCGAGTACGACTTGGAGCTAATCGTCACCAACCCTTCTACCGACTACCAAGTCAAACTTATAAATGGCCAGGATTTGGATATTAAATCGGCGGCCGAGCTACCCGGTTCTGCTCAAATAGCCAGCGTAAAAGAGCCCTGGATCAAGGGCGAGATTGTTTGCCCTATAACTTATGTAGGGGCAGTTTTGCAGCTAATTGTTGCGGCCAGAGGAATGCACAAAAACATAGATTATGTTGATTCTCAGCTGGCCGTTATTAATTTTGAGGCACCGCTGGCTAATCTAATTACGGATTTTTACGACCAGCTGAAGAGTACAACATCGGGCTATGGCTCATTCAACTATGAATTGGACGAATATAAAGAAGAAGACCTAGTTAGGCTAGATTTTTATATCGCCGGTGAGAGAGTCGACGCCCTCAGCGTGATAGTGCACCGCAGCGAGGCGGAAAAGCTGGGCCGACGTGCGGTTGAGAAACTTAAAGAAGTAATTCCGCGCCAGCAATTCAAAGTCAGCCTGCAAGCGGCAATCGAGGGCAAATTTATTGCCCGCGAAGATGTCAGCGCCTTCCGTAAAGATGTAACGGCCGGCCTTTACGGCGGGGACGTGACGCGTAAGAAGAAAGTCCTGGAAAAACAAAAAAAGGGGAAAGAACGGATGAAACGATTCGGTAAAGTCGATATGCCCGCCGAGGCTTTCTCGGTACTGCTAAAACGTGATTAACAGCGTTGCTTGCGCACATCTACTGAGGTGATGAAAAACGACCGATATGGTACTCTTAACAGATAGGTAAGCACATCTGTAATGCATGATTCACTAACACAAGAACAACTAGTAGAACTCGTCTCTCATTATCGCCCGAACGCTCAAGTTATACAGGGTATGAACCAATTAAACGTGCTGGCTACCGTTGGGGCTACCGCGTCAGGTAAGACCACTACCATGAGGGCCCTGACATCAATGCGACCGGAATTTAAGTTCATTCTGGATGAAACTAGCCGTTTGCCCCGAATTGGCGAAAGGCAAGGGATAGATTTTTTGTTTCGCAATAGGGAAGAAATCATCGCCGACGCCCAAAAAGGCGACCTGGTTCAAGTAGCCATCGGACCAAATGGCGACCTTTACTGCACAAGGCTGCAGAGTTATCCGCCCGAGGGAATCGGCCTTATCACCTTGGTTCCGGCGGCGGTTAAGGAGTTCCGGCGCCTCATTTTGGGTTCGTTCAGAGCGGTATATATAGTACCTGCCACCTATGAGTTATGGCAGCAGTGGCTTGCCAAACAGGCAAGGGACAGCAGTTGGACAGACGGGCAAATGAAAGACAGATTGGAAGAAGCCAAAGCCTCTTACGAATTCGCCCTAGCCGACGGCGGTTTGCGCTTCATACTCAATGACGACACAGCTCATGCCACCCAACGTCTGCTTCAGGTCGCAAACGGTGAAGAACCCGAAGGTGAAGACAGCGCCAAAGCGGCGGCAGTCGCTAATTATACACGGATGCTTGAGGTGTAGTGCTCTTGGAAGAAAGCATAAAAAATCAGTTATTTGACGAAGTTCGAAACTACGAGATGCCCGATGCGGCCGGCGACTTAATTACCGCCCACCCACCACTGATTCTTGCCGGAATTACGGCTTCAGGGAAAAGCTCTATTTTAAAGCACATTCTGCGTGACACCACTTATCTTCAGGTGATTACGCATACCACTCGCCAGCCCCGCCAAGGAGAACTCCAAGCCCAGCACTACCATTTTGTCGATGATAAACAGATGCTCGAGCTGGTAAAAAATCACTTCATGATAGAAGTACAAGCCGTCCACGGGGAAGCAGTTTATGGCACAAGTATTGGGGCCTATCAAGAAGTTGTCAGAGGGGGGCACAAACCCGTACTGATAATAGACGTGCAGGGAGTCGAGGTTCTAAATGCTCACCTACCTCTGGTAGCAAGGCCATTTTTCATATTGCCTCCAGATTTTGATACGTGGATGCGCCGGCTCGAGAAAAGAGGCCGTATGAGCCACGCCGAACGGCTTAGGCGAATGCGCAGCGCTAGGGAGGAGATAGAAATGGCCTTAAAGACTGACCACTTCTTATTTATCGTCAATAACGAGGTTTCATTGGCGGCAGAAGAAGTTATTAGTAGTGGCACTGACGCTCCAACACAGCACAAGCGGCGAGAAGCCGCCCAGATGCTAATAGATCACCTAAAAACCATCTAGCATTAGCAGTCTTGACAGACGGCTGCTAACTTCGATAAACTAGCACTCAGTACTATGGAGTGCTAAATGAGCCCCCGACAAGAGAAAATCTTACAAGCGATAGTCGAACAATATGCCGAAGTTGCATCTCCGGTAGGCAGCAGCTTACTGGCTAAAGCTTTTGGTGTTTCTAGCGCTACTATCCGTTCCGAGATGGCCGATCTCGAGCAAACGGGATACATTATGCAGCCTCATACGAGTGCAGGCCGTATACCTACCGACAAAGGCTACCGTTATTACGTCAATAACTTGGCGGATGAAACTAGAAGCAGCACCAATAAAGACATAGAAATATCGGGCGTCTCAAGAGCGTTGAAGCGCCGCATCGAGCACGGCGGTCAGCCCGAACAGACAATCCGTAACGCCGTTGACACTCTGGTAGAACTAACACACAATTTGGGACTTGCCACCATTGGCCCGCGCTTATATATGAGCGGCCTGTCGAACCTTTTCGGCCAGCCCGAGTTTATGCATCCCGGCCAAGTCCAAGAAGTTGCCAGGCTTCTAGACAACCTTGAGCCTTGGTTGCAAGAAACATCGCCCAACGAACCCCTTAGCGTTTATATCGGCCGCGAGAATCCTATTGGGCGCGGTGCCGGCTGTAGCCTTATCATTAGCCGTTTCCGCAGTTCTTTTTCGGACCAGAGTTACATAGGTGTACTTGGGCCGACCCGCCAAAGTTATCGGGATGTTATGAGCTTGGTCGGCGGCGCGGGCGAAGCACTGGAGGAAGCACTATATGCCTAAAAAACCATCACTAGCTCAGCTCCAAAAACAGGTTAATGACCTCACAGAGGCGCTTCAGCGCGAGCGAGCCGATTCAGTTAACCTCCGCCGCCGAATCGAGGAAGAACGAGCTCAAATGGGCAGTTTTTATAAGGCCATGGTGGTGCGTGAGCTGTTGCCGGCGATTGATAATCTCGAGCGGGCACTAATGCATACGCCAAAAGACTTAAAGTCTCATGACTATGTCAAAGGAGTACAAGGGGTCGTCAAGCAGTTCGAGCAATGTTTCAAGCAACTTGGCGTAGAGAGAATTAAAACAGTCGGCCAGCAGTTCGACCCGCGACTACATGAAGCGGTTAGCGTCGAAGACGCTGGGGGCACACTTGAAGTTGTTTGCGAGGAACTTCAACCTGGCTATAGGCTGAACGATGAGATAATCCGTCACGCAATGGTCAAAGTAAGAATGGAAAATAAGTAAGGAGGAATAAATGGGCAGAATAATTGGAATCGATTTAGGAACAACTAACTCGGCAATGGCCGTCATGCAAGCCGGCAAAGCCGAGATTATTGCTAATTCAGAAGGCGGTCGAACTACACCAAGCGTAGTTGCTGTTAATAAAAATGGCGAACGTTTGGTCGGACAGGTGGCGCGACGCCAGATGGTAACAAACCCGCAAAACACAATTTACGAGGTAAAACGACTAATCGGTCGTCGTTGGGAAGACAAAGAAGTCCAACGCGATCTCAAACTTATGAGTTACGAAATCGTCAAAGACGGCGACCACGTAAAGGTCAAAATGGGCGATAAAGAACACAGCGCAGAGGAAATAAGCGCCATGATTCTTGGGAAACTAAAAGTCGATGCCGAAAAATTCCTCGGAGAGCCCGTAACAGAGGCCGTTATCACCGTTCCGGCCTATTTCGACGATTCTCAGCGCCAAGCAACCAAGGACGCGGGTAAAATCGCCGGCCTAGAAGTTAAGCGCATAATCAACGAGCCCACAGCTGCTGCGTTAGCTTACGGTTTAGACAAACAGTCTAAAAAGGACGAAAAAATCGCCGTCTATGACCTCGGCGGCGGTACCTTCGACATCTCCATTTTGGAACTTGGCGACGGTGTTTTCGAAGTAAAAAGCACCAACGGCGATACCCACCTAGGCGGCGCCGACTTCGACCGGGTAATCATCAACTACCTAGCAGAGGAGTTCAAAAAAGAGAGTGGTGTAGATGTATCTGACGATAAAGCCGCCATGCAACGTCTGCGTGACGAGGCTGAAAAGGCCAAAATAGAACTTTCTACCGCAAACGAAGTTGATATCAACCTGCCGTTTTTGACCGCCGATGCCGATGGGCCAAAGCACTTCGAACACAAGCTTACCCGCGCTAAACTCGAAAGTTTAGTAACTGAGCTGGTAGAAAAAACCGCTCAGCCATGCGAAAAAGCTCTAAAAGATGCTGGATTTAAGGCCGCAGAAATAGACGCCGTTGTTTTGGTCGGCGGCATGACTCGCATGCCGGCGGTCCAGAGCAAAGTCAAAGAAATATTCGGCAAAGATCCGATGCAGGGTGTTAACCCCGATGAAGTCGTGGCTGTAGGCGCGGCTATCCAGGCTGGCGTACTCCAAGGTGACGTCAAAGACGTACTATTGCTCGATGTTACACCGCTGAGTCTGGGCATCGAAACTCTGGGCAGCGTTACTACCAAGCTGATTGAACGAAACACCACCATACCGACTAGCAAGAGCGAGGTATTTTCCACTGCTGCCGATAATCAAAACAGCGTGGAAATACACGTTTTGCAAGGTGAGCGCGACATGGCCGGCGACAACAAATCACTCGGCCGTTTTATCTTAGATGGCATCCCGCCGGCACCTCGCGGTGTACCGCAAGTTGAAGTAATCTTCAATATTGACGCCAACGGAATCCTAAACGTCACGGCCAAAGATAAGGGAACCTCTAAAGAGCAAAGCATCACCATTAGCGGCAGCGGCAACCTGTCCAAGGAAGATGTCGAAAAAATGGCCAAAGAAGCTGAGGCCAATGCCGATGTAGATAAGAAAAAGCGTGAAGCAGTGGAAGCCAAAATTCAGCTGGAAAATGGAGTCTATCAAGCCGAGAAGATGAAAACTGATTACAAAGATAAACTTTCTAAGGAAGACGCCGAGACGCTGGATAAAGCCATTGAAGATGCCAAATCACACACCGAGGCTACGGATAAAGAAGAACTAGAAAAGGCGGCCAAAGACTTAAGTGATAGGATAATGCCCATTGGCGCCAAAATGTACGATTCAGCAAAACCGGACGAGGCACAAGAGGACAAACCAGCAGAGAAGGACGACAAAAAAACGGATGGCAAAAAGAAACCCGCCAAAGATGAACCGGTCGAGGGCGAAGTAGTAGACGATAAGAAGGGATAATATTGAATCACGAGCAACTTATCGGGTCCGAGCTTACTCCTGAAGAGTCCCTGACCCTCAAAATGAATGACGTGCTGCCCCAGGAATGGGAAGATACGCTGTTTGGCGAAATGAGAGAAAGAGGACTTACGCTCGATGACGGCTGGAGCATACATCTCCAACAAAGCAGAGACGAGAGCGGCAGAGTAACTAGCAGGCTTCAAATTGGCTATATGAACCAGCGCCTTCCGACCAACCACTTCATTGAGTGGTCTCCCGATAAGCACGAACTAACAAACCCCAGAATGATTCTGCCTATTGACATAGATTTAATCCATAAAGTTTTAGACTTTGCAGCGGAACAGCCGTTAGAAGAAGACTAGGCAAATGGCCAAACGGGATTACTACGAAGTCTTGGGTGTTAGCAAAACAGCTAGCGCCGACGAGATTAAGAAATCCTTTCGGCGTTTGGCCGTAGAACACCACCCCGACCGCGGTGGTAATGAGGAAAAGTTCAAAGAGCTAAACGAGGCCTACGAAGTGCTAAAAGACACTTCTAAGCGCCAGCGTTACGATCAATTCGGCCACGCTGGCGTAGGCAGTAGTGCGGCATCCGATGGCGGCGGCCCGTTCGGCGGCTTTAGCGGTCAGCCCGGCCAAGAATTCCATTTTGACTTCGGCGATTTAGGACTGGGAGATATTTTTGGCAGCTTTTTCGGCGGTAATCAAAATCGTGGTGGCCCTAGGCGGCAAAAGCGCGGCCGAGACGTCGAAACCGCTGTAGAAATCACTTTTGAACAAGCCGTATTCGGCACCGAAACCGATTTAAAGTTCGACCTCGAAGATACCTGCGAACATTGCAAAGGCACCACCGTTGAGCCCGGCCACGATCTTAAAGAATGTGACGAATGTAAGGGTTCTGGACAAATTACTCGCGTGACGCGGACTATATTTGGCAATATTCAACAGGCCAGTATCTGCCCGAAATGCCAAGGCACCGGTAAAATTCCTGAAAAACAGTGCACAGTCTGTCGTGGCCGAGGTACTCAGCGCAAAAGCCAGAATATAAAACTAAAAATTCCGCCCGGAATAGACGACGGTGCCACTATCCGCTTGCCCGAGCACGGAGAGGCCATTGCCCAAGGGAGCAAGGGCGACTTATACGTCAATATAAAGGTTAAGCCGCACAAAAAATTCACTCGAGAGGGCGATCTCATTTTAAGCAGCGAACACGTCAGCATGATAGACGCGGCCTTAGGCACAGAAATTGATGTCGAAACCGTGGATGGCCCAGTACGAATGAAAGTACCGATTGGCACCCAAAGCGGCAGTGATTTTAAACTCTCCAGCCACGGAGTGCCTCACCTGCGCCGCGGCGGGGTTAGGGGCGCACACATTGTAACCGTGCTGGTTGATACGCCAACCAAGCTCAGTAAAGAACAAACAGAAGTACTGAAAAAATTTAAGAAAGCCGCCAGTAATCGCGGCATCTTTGGCTAAGAAACTAACAGCTTATCGTGTTGGTGTTGGGCGGCTTTATGCGCTTTCATTTCTATTTCCGCTTCAGATATCAAGCCCTCAACGCTAGAATTGCCG
>CAZPFQ010000014.1:0-3444 GCA_964585885.1 uncultured Candidatus Saccharibacteria bacterium
CCGCTGGCCGCGCGTGTTAGTTCGGTCTCAACTGTAGCTTGAGCCTCACTCTCGCTTAGTGGCTGGGCGTGCATTATTGAGCGGACAATGTCATGGCGAAGCGTGGCCTGCATATCGTCAAACAGTTTTTGTCCTTGGCGGCGATACTCAACTAACGGGTCGCGCTGCCCAACCGATATCCAGTGGATACCCTCGCGCAAGTGGTCCATGTTTTCCAAGTGCTCCATCCAGAGGTTGTCCAGAATCTGCATATAAATATCGCGCTCGACTTTTCGCATTACATCGGAGCCAAAAGCTTTTTCTTGATCTGCGTACAGTTGCAGCGCCGCTTTCGAGAGTCCGCTTTCAAATTTGTCAGAGGGCGCGTCGAACAGTTTGTCCAATGCTTTGGCATCGAAAGGAAAGACTTCGGTCAATATGGCCTCAAATGCTTCGGTCATTGAGTCGGGGTGAGATACCAGCGAACTGGCCTCTTCTTCTATAAATTTTTTGACTCTGACGCTGATATCTTGAGCGCGCAAGACTTCTGAACGCAGCGCGTAAGTAGCCCGGCGGTGGCGATTCATCACATCGTCGTACTGCACCACGTTTTTGCGAGTATCAAAGTTAAAGCCTTCTACCTTTTTCTGCGCCCCTTCTAGGCTCCGGGTAATCATACGGCTTTCTATTGGTGTATCGTCATCAACTTTCAGCTTGTCCATTATCGAGGCTATGCGCTCACCGCCGTAAATCCGCATCAGATCGTCTTGGCAAGATACGTAAAACTGAGTTGTGCCGGGATCGCCTTGGCGCCCGGCGCGGCCTCGCAACTGGTTGTCGATGCGTCGGGCCTCGTGGCGTTCACTACCCAAAACATAAAGTCCGCCCAAATCTACTACACCGTCACCAAGCACAATATCAGTACCGCGGCCGGCGATGTTGGTAGCTAGTGTTACGGCGCCCTTTTGCCCGGCGTTTGCAATAATCATTGCCTCGCGCTCGTTGTTTTTAGCGTTCAAAATTTCGTGCGGCACTTTAGCGGCTTTGAGTAATTTGCTCAGGTGCTCGTTTTTTTCCACGCTTACCGTTCCCAACAGCACCGGCTGGCCCCTCTTCTGAAGCTCAGCCACTTCTGCGGCTATGGCCCTGAATTTTCCGGGTTCGGTCTTATAAATTCTGTCGGGCAGGTCTTTGCGCACCAGCGGTTTGTTTGGCGGCACTTCGACTACATCCATTTTATAAACTTGATGGAACTCTTCTTCCTCAGTTTTGGCCGTACCGGTCATACCGGCCAGCTTGTTATAAAGCCGGAAGTAGTTTTGGAATGAAATGGTTGCCAGCGTCATCGATTCTTCTTGGACTTCAACGCCCTCTTTGGCCTCGATAGCTTGGTGCAGTCCTTCGTTGTAGCGCCGGCCTTTCAGCAATCGCCCGGTAAAGTCGTCGACTATGACTATCTCGCCGTCACTTGTTACAACGTAGTCCTTGTCGCGGTTAAACAGTGTTTGGGCCTTAAGCGCTTGCTCCAAGTGATAGATTGTTCGCAAATTTTCCGTCGAGTATAGGCCCGATATGCCAAGTATCTTTTCTACGAACTCAACGCCTTGGTCCGTTAAGATAACGCTTCGGCGTTTTTCGTCTTTTATATAGTGCTTAGTTTCTTTGAGCTGGCGGACAACTTTGGCAAATTGGTCGTATGCAGCAGCCGAGGCCGTAGCCGGCGCCGAAATAATCAGCGGCGTGCGGGCCTCGTCGATCAAAATCGAGTCCACCTCGTCGACAATGGCAAAGTGCAGGTCTCGTTGGCGCAGCTGGTCAGTTTCACGAACCATATGGTCGCGCAAGTAATCAAAGCCGAACTCGTTGTTTGTGCCGTAAGTAATATCTGCCTGATAGGCTTCTTGGCGAGTGCACGGCCTTAGATGAGCAAAGCGCTCATCAAAGTGGTCTTTGTTCTCATAAGCGGGGTCGAAGATATACGACTCGTCGGGGATAATAACCCCTGTACTCAGCCCCAAAAAGTGATATATCTGGGCCATCCAGCCGGCGTCGCGCTGGGCTAAGTAATCGTTCACGGTCACTAAGTGCGCGCCCTTACCTTCTAGTGCGTTCAAGTACATCGCCAGTGTAGCTACCAGCGTTTTTCCCTCACCGGTTTTCATTTCGGATACTTTACCTTCATGCAGAACCATGCCGCCGATAAGCTGAACATCGTAGTGCGTTTGGCCCAGCGTTCGGCTCGATGCTTCACGTACCGCTGCAAAAGCTTCCGGCAGTAATTTGTCTAAAGTCTCACCTTTTTCCAAGCGGTCTTTGAACTCAACAGTCTTAGCTTTTAGCTTGGCGTCGGTTAATTTCTTATACTCCGGTGCTAGGCCGTTAACTTGCCCGGCACGTTTGCGCATGCGCTTAACCGTCCCCGCCTGCGGGTCTCCTAGTGCACGTTTTATAATCTTATTACTGGGTAAAAATCGCATGTCGCTCCACTTTTTCAGCTAATAATATATTGTAGCTTAATAAATGCGAGGCGGGAATACTTGACTTGTTAAGTATTCTGGCCCTTTCGCCAACCGAATCGTCGCCTAAGTCTATGCCGCCGCGACAATCCGTGCTTGTCTTTGTACTTTTTCAGTTGATTTTTTAGTTTATCTGCCGCCAAATCTACCGCCGCCTCAGCGGTGATGGCTTCTTGATTAGTTGTTACGATTTCCTTCGGCAAATGGATTACTACCTCGCAGATGAAGCGTTTCTCTCCCCTTCCCGGTCCGGCTTTTATCTTCACGTCGGCGTGGGCGCTCTGGCGAGCATGAGCAGAAAGCATATGGTCGAGATTGCCAATTTTTTCCTCGATAAGCTCGTTGAGCTTTGGGTCGTGCTTAACGTGGCGGTTTACAATATTGAGTTTCATAGTGTCAATTGCCCGCCCATGAAGGGTCTCAAAGCCGTCGGCACGCTAACTTTACCGCCCTCGGTCTGATTATTTTCAATAATGGCAACCATCATACGGCTGTCGGCGGCCGCCGTGGCGTTCAATGTGTGGACAAATTCGGTCTTACCCGGCTCAGTTCTATATCTAATGTTTAGGCGGCGAGCCTGATAGTCAGTGACATTACTACAGCTCATCAACTCGCGGTATGAGTCGTCGACTGGGCTGTAATATTCGATGTCGTATTTTTTGTAAGCTGGCGCGCCTAAGTCCCCGGCGGCAACGCGCACAACTCTATACGGAATATCTAGTTTTTGGCAGATTTCCTCTTCTATAGCCAGCATTTGCGAGTGCAATTTTTCCGAGTCCTCCGGTAGGCAATAAACATACAGTTCGACCTTATTAAATTGATGTACGCGGTAGAGTCCTTTGCTGTGTTTACCGTAAGCGCCGGCCTCGACGCGGTACGACGGACTCCAGCCGACCATTTTTGACGGCAGCCACTCAGAGGGAATAATTTCACCTGAGAAATAGCCAGT
>CAZPFQ010000014.1:3544-8549 GCA_964585885.1 uncultured Candidatus Saccharibacteria bacterium
CATGTGGTCGATAGCTTTGGAGCCCTTGGTTTCGGTCTTGCCCCACTTTTTCTCCTCACGGGCATCTTCTTCACCGCCAAGCGGCGTATCATCAGGAAAAATATTGGGAACCTCACCCAGCATTTTGTTATATTTGCGGTCGGCCGGCTCGAGCTCGCTTTCCAATTTAGAGAGTGCTTCTTTGAGCTGCTTGCCCTCAGCTACTTGGGACTCCGAGGGTTTGGCTCCTTTTGCCGAGCCAGTTAGCTTGTTTCGCTTGGCCCGCAGATTCTCAATTTCGTCGATTAATTCACGCCGCTGTTCATCAACTTGTAGAAGTTTTTTAACGTCGACATCATAGCCTTTTTGCTTGGCGGCATTTGCAACAAGCTCGGCATTCTCCCTAATAAACCGAATATCCAACATACAGTCATTATATAGCCTCACACTGAGAATGTCTCTGTTATCTCGGATTTAGCCCCATGTTTGAGTGCATCATATATTCTCTCTGCTCGATTGAATATATTAGACTTAAGCTTAGGGATTAACTATGGCATCCGTGAAAACCTACCCAAACTATTTCATCTTTTCTGTTCAATATATTTGCTTAACAGCCCTGATTTATGCGTCCATCTCGATAACCTCATTGATAATCATCCACGGAATGTGGCCATACTGCCTAGCTTCACTTGCCATCGCGCTACTGGGCTTGAATATACTTAGGAATATCCTGGGTAGATATTTCATAGCCGCCCGCAAGTCAAAAAAATTCGCCGACACAATGACGCTTATTACCATATTCCCGCCGGTGATTGGGCCTGTTATTGTGCTGATTTACAGCCTAGACTTTTCGCCCTAAACTCTATAAGCTTTTTCGTTTTCGGTCTTGGAGAGACTCTAAGGTTAGGCCTGTGCGGGCCTTTGCATAAGCACAGTATTCACAATCAGCGGCTTCTTTGGGCATTTCGCCCTCCAATGTTTGCTTGATTTCCTTAAGCGTCGGTTCTATCCATTTGTCCGAGCCTTTGTACGGAAAGATGTTTGTGCGAAATTCTACTTTGTTGAAGAAACCGTCAGCTTTGGAAATGCCGTTGGCATAGACAAAGTAGCCGGTGTCACTGACCTTGTGCCCTTCGCCGCGTAGCAGCCATTGGTAAATTTCCATCTGCCGGCGATAGCTATCGTGCCATTTTGAGTCACTGAGGTCAGTTATCTCGTCATTCTTGGCAGTGGCTTTGTAGTCCACGACCACCAGTTCGCCCTTGGCATTAACCCAAACATCGTCCACGCCGCCGGAAATTAGCAAATTTGTCGGCTCGTGCAAGTGCTGAACCCCAGTAAAAACGTGTCGCCAGCGCTCTAAATGCTCATGGGCAAATGGTTTTGCATCGACCTTAAATTCAACTTGCCAAGGGTGTTGCTCATTTTTTGCCCTATAGCTATCGAATTCGGTCTTTAGCAGAACATCTACAGCGGTGTTAATAAGAAACGGCGGCGAGCTCGGCTGGCTTATCTTTAGGCGCTGGGCCAGCCAAAAACAACGCCGGCAACGCATAAAGTTCTCAATCCGACTCCGACTGAGCTTATATACCTCTTTCTGCCCTGGCCTGTAAGCCGGGCTCCTCTCATAAGCCATTCAGTTCTATTTTATACTAATTTCACTTCTCGAGCTCGTGGATGCGGTCGTGGTCCAATCCATAGTAGTGGGCGACTTCGTGCCAAATAGTGTGGCGAATATGTTCGCGTAGCTCATCGAGGCTTTGGCTTACGTGCAACGCTGGGTTTTTGAAAATGGTGATTTTGTCGGGCAGAAGCTTGGTGGTTCCCAGGCGCTGTGGCAGTGGTATGCCTTCGTATAAGCCAAACAATAGCTCGCCATGCATCAGCTGAAGTTTGATCATTTGCTCTGGTGTCGGATTATCTTCAACTATGAAGGCTACGTTGTCCAGATGCTTTTGATAAAGCTTGGGTATGGCGTCAATGCCTTCAGACACCACCTTCTCGAACTGTTCATCACTTATCTCAATCATTCGTACAATTATAACCTCTGAAAAGGTTGGCCGTTGGAATTTTCGTCGCCGTGGCTCTACAATTAAGATGTAACTAAGTGGAGGTGCAAGATGCTTGCGGATTTAGAAGTTCATCCAACAATACCGGCCGCTGACATGGACCGGGCAAAAAAGTTCTACGAAGAAAAACTGGGGCTGAGTCCTAAATCAGAAGAGACCGGCGGGTTATTTTATGAATGTGCCGGTGGTACAAGTTTTGTAATTTTTCCCTCACCCAATGCCGGTAAGAACACTATGACTTATGCCGGTTGGGAAACTCCCAATATAGAGGCCACCATGAAAGAGCTAAAAGAAAAAGGAGTCGTCTTCGAAGAGTACGACTCACCCATGACTAAGACCATAGACGGTGTAGCCAGTTTCGGCAAAGACAAGGCATCGTGGTTTAAAGATTCCGAAGGCAACACTTTGGGCCTTTTCCAAATGGGCTAAGTTCTCAGTTGCTTTCTTTTTGAGCCCTGTTGTGTGACACAGTTAAGTTACAGCTAGGGCTGACTGTGTCGCGATGCTAACAGTTGTATGCAGTACAAGAAAGAAGCTAGAACCGTAAGCGAGCTGTATTGAAATACAGTGAGCGCGGACCGACGCTTCTGACGCCGTAATGCATCAACAGCACTTGGCGGAGTTCTGGCTCTGCCAGAAGCAGGCCAAGTGCGGTGTGAGTATCGCAAACAAAAAAACGCCTTTTGAGGGGCGTTTCTTTGTCGTGATTTTTCCCTTGCGGGATAGTCACTGAATCACCTCACGATGATCTACCCACCAATATAAAGACCTATCTGTGCAGTGTCAAACGCTTAAGTTTTTAATAAAGTTGTAATATTGTCAATGGTTATAAAAGTTGAAGTTCCCCCTCCGGCCGCCGAAGCGGCCAGAGGGGATGCCTGAGGGAGGAAGATGTTGCTGGTGCGATGTTGTTCGTTGGCTGGTTTGAGCTACCTGATGTACTCGACGATGAGCCAGGCCACCAACAGAAGCGCGCCGGGTTCAACAGCCCTGACAAGAGCCCTTTGCAGGGTGCCCATGTCGTCGCCCATTAAGTCGAGCTCGAAGCTTGTTCCGTCTCGTACTACTCGGTAGAGGTAGAACACCCCGTAGGCACCGAGCACGGCCAAGACGTAGTTCCAGTACCCGTTGATTGGGTCGAGGAACGAGAACATCGGCGCAAGTACCGGCCAGGTATAGTACAGCAGGCCTCCGAGAAGCGCCGCCATCGCGAAGACGGCAAGTGCTCTCTGGATGGCCTCTGTGACCGCCCTGAACACCCAGCTTTGCGATACATCGCTAGGTGCGCTTGCAGCTGTTGATTCCACGACTGCCTCCTTGTAGAAGGACTCCTCCCTCGGTTGGATAGGGCTCCAAACCGATTTGGCAAGCGAATTATACAACCAACCAAGCGTTAACGCAATAGGATTTTTTCAAAAATGTTATAAAGATTTCCTTGCGATATCTGGCCGTAAAAACAGAAAGAGAGTCGGCTTCATTGACTCCCTCCCTGCGCAGCGTCGGCACCGAAGTGCTTGGCCTACTGGCCACCTCACGTGGCTAACTTAAGCATATACCCGTTGTGCGGACATTCAGTGATTATTATCACCTATCCGTCGTCATATTTTTTACTCCACTTCGATTTCGGGCCTGGCTGTCATGATAAGTTTCTCAAGCTCCAGTAAGTCTGCCTCAGTTGCCAGATGCAGCCCATACCCGCGTACGTCCTCTCTTTCTTCTTCAATTTCGTCTTCGTCTTCATCAAGTACATCACCGTCAAATTCACTTATTCTGGTGTACTTCTCAACCATTAGCCTGAAGTCATCTTCGTGCTCTTCGTCGTCATAAAAAAAATATTCAATTTCGAGGGAATGGTTGTTGTCGTAGCCAATGTTGTATATAGCCTCGCAGATGATACCTATGTCGTTGAGATCATACACGCGGAGCTTCAAAGGCAACTCATCTTGCTTATAATCCACCCCTAGTAAATCGAGCTCGTATGCACTAATCTCGTCATGCCCATATCTTTCCTCCACAACTGTAGGTGCAACTCTCTCAACAATCAGGTCAGCGAGCCGTTCTTTTGTCAGCTCGGATGCCACAATCTCAACGGTTGAACCGCTTTCGTCACCTTTTTCAAACCGCATACCACTAGTATACGTTACCGACTTAGTTCTTAACTTTTTGTCTTTTAGTCGTCGCTAAAACTGTCCAGCTCGGCTCTGAATCGTCGTACAGTTGCTTCAGTTTCATCTTCACCGATTAAAGAGCTCTCAGCGGACTTAATCTGGTTGGCTAACTCAAGTGCTTCGCGTCCCAGCCTGGAGCGTTCAAGTAAGTGGTCGTTGGTGTACGCGGGCTCCATTGAAACATCGGGTATTTCTGTAAGTGCATCATCGGTATTCTCATGAAACTCTTCCAAAGTATCAATCAATTTAAGTAGGCTGCGCTTTGCAAGTACTGTTGACCCTGCGTCACGCGTGCCAATTTTTTCTATAAAATGTAAATCAAACTTAGAAATGGAGCCGCTATTCCCAGTTCTTGCCCGACGATAAATTATTTCGCGGAAAGCTGATCGCACAATTTCTACCTCTTCGACTGTGTCAAATTTAATCCGATATGGGTGGTCGGGATATTCAGACTCGTCTGTTCTCTCAAACTGCATCCTATTTTTATACAATAATCAGCACCAATAAACAACTCTAAATAGTGGTCAAGGGCTGTTCAGCTAATATTTTGGACTTCAATCAGCTCTTTGGTCGGCATGTTGATATAATGGTCGCACTGATGGAGGAGTTAAAACCAGAGGCACTTTCTAACCATGCGGTGGGTGAAGGATTCGATACCGATATGCGCAAACCGGTGGCCCTGCACGCCAACCGCACGCTTAAGCGATTGACCGAGTCCGGTGCAAATGCCGAGATAGACTTGGGCGGGCACGGCGTACACGACGTTGATAATGTCCGTTTCCGCGATGC
>CAZPFQ010000015.1:0-8253 GCA_964585885.1 uncultured Candidatus Saccharibacteria bacterium
CTGACCTTGCCAAAATGTGGGGCCACGACCCAAATCAACGCTATTCTGATGACCCGGAAAAGCTGGAAATGAGACGCCGTATAAATGAACTTGAAGCAACTGTCGCCTCTTTGACTCAGAGAGTTGAAGAGCTATCGAATCCAGGCCGTGTTACCGGAGAGACCGGTGAGCCAGATGACGAAGTGCCTCAGCAAACTAATATAAACAACCACTCACCAAGAGGAGGTCGAGGTATGGTAGCTGCTGCGTCGTTGGAAGAAGAGCCAATTAACAGCGTTGAGTCCGTAGGGGATGATACTTCAGAAATGATCGATGTTATCGAGGATGATTCAGTTCAAGAAAGCCGGGCGCGTCGAATCGGTAACGGTGTAATGGATACCTTAAACCTTCGCCGGCCGACTGCTTATATAATGAGCCGTCGTACAACAGGGGAAGATCCCATCGTTGAAGAAGTAGAACTACGGCGCGAACGCCGCTCATACATGCCATTAATAATCGGCGCACTAGCAACCGTCGCTTTCATATACCTGCTTCGCCGGCACGGGATTGACCATGAAAGCGCAAGCAGCGGTAGTCACGGGACCGCGAACAATTTACAGATAAATGAACTCCAGGTAGACGTGGACAAGCTAAGCACTAAGCTAAACGGTCTGAGTACAAACATGTCCGAGCAACACACAGCGCTTATGAAAGACCACGATCAAATCCTTAACATTCTCGATCCAAACGGGCCTAAACCAGGCAACGCACTCACTGATATACAGCATCAAATTCGGGGTACTGAAGTCAGCGCCGGCGACCTATCAGCCAATATGCGACTAGGGAATGTCTATGCCCACACACCGCAGGAATTTGTCAGTGGTGCATTCGATAAGCTGTCAAAATATAATCTGCAAGCTAACGGTGTAACACAAGCCAAGATAAACGCTATGGTAAACCACATGACGCAGAATCATTGGAGCATAGTCTCGGGTATGGAAAATGCACCTAGCGGCGGCCTGCGCCAGCATGTCGTTGATACCAGCCAAAATTGGTCAGGAGGCCACACCGGAAACTACCGAGCATCGGCTGCGCAAGGCTTTCGTTCGCCAGAAGAACTAAAGAAATTTCTCAAACTGGCCCAGAACCAAGGCATCACCTTTACTCGTGTTCACGCATAGGCTAAACTTCATGTCAGAAGAGGTGGATAATGTTTCAACTTGATGACAATCTGCTTAATGAGCTTGGGCTAGGAGACTTGCCGGCGTCGGAAAAAAACAAGATGCTGGCTCATATCTACGAGACCCTGGAGCTTCGGGTCGGCATGCGCCTGGCAGAGCAGATGAGTGATGAACAGCTAGACGAATTCGAGGGCTACATAGACCGAAACGACGAGGCCGGCGCACTCAAATGGCTAGAGACTAACTTTCCGGAATACAAGAAGGTAGTAGCCGATGAGCTGGACAAACTAAAAGGCGAGATAAAGACTCAAGCACCCCAAATATTAGAGGCGACCAAAGACGATATTGAAAGCAATGCGCAGCAACCGCCCGCCAAGCAAAGTAGTTAACAAGTTAAGTAATTACTTCTTATAACCGCGGATAAAGTCCGCACCTGACATCCCGCGGCCTGATGGTGCAATAAGTTCGGTAACTTCCAAATAGCCGGGCCTACATTCCATGACCAGACTGCCATCTTCAGGAGAATCGGCGACCCGCGCTTTAGTAATTACCACGTCTTGGCCGAAAATTTCAGCTCGGGTTCTGGGCCAGACGCTGTAGGCCCGAATTTGGCGCTCTATATCTTCAGCCGGCTTGAGCCAATCAATGATACCATCGTTTTTTGTTAATAACTTTGTATAAGTAGCCGCGCTGTTATCTTGAGCATTTGGCTTGAGTGCGCCAGCCAAGATATCGGGCAGTGTTTCTACTAGTAGGTTGGCGCCAACATCGGCCAGCTTTCTATTTAAACTCGTACCTTCGTCATCGAGAGCGACATCTAACTTTTTGGCGGCGTAAATCGGGCCCTCGTCCATGCCGTCGGTTAATTTAATCAGCGATACTCCTGCCACTCGGTCCCCGTTTAAAATAGCTGCCTCAACAGGGGCAGGGCCGCGGTATTTTGGCAAGATTGAGGGGTGGATATTAATAATGCCTGAGGGAAAAATTTGTAGTATCTTAGCCGGTAAAATCTTACCATACGCCGCCAGCACGCCGGCTTCGGCACCGATGGCCTCTAGCTCATCAGAAATATCTGCAACAATTTCTGGCTGAAGCAACTTTATGTCGGCAGATTTGGCGACAGCGGCTACTTTCGGTGATTTGGTTTTTTGGCCGCGCCCGGCTTTCGTATCCGGCCTTGTAACAACGGCGCTTACATTAAACCCACCATCTATCAGCTTGCTTAGGGCGACTTCGCTAAAGTCCTCAGTCCCGAAAAATACCAGCTTGTTCGATTTCTTCATATGGCAGAGCGACCAGCTTTCCTTCTTTAGTTATACGGAAAAAGGCATCGGGATGGTTCTTTATATGATCTACGAACATAACACCTTTGGTGTGATCTATCTCATGTTGCAGTATGCGGGCTAGAAAGCCTTCGGCTTTAACACGAACGGCCCGACCTTGCTCGTCGAGAGCTCGGACACGTACTTTGGTATGCCGCGGTACCTTACCATAGACATCGGCTACACTTAAGCAACCCTCGAAATCTTCTTCGACCTCACCTTCTAGTTTGACAACTTCCGGGTTAATGAAAACGCTGAATGTCTTGTCGCGCTTGTCGTCAAAATTGTTGCGAACGACGATTATGCGGTAGGCTTTGTCTATCTGAATTGCCGCCAGTGCAACCCCGACTTCATGCGGGCGGTTCTTCTCCCAATCCAGCGTGGCAGCTTCCATATCGTCGATGATAGATCGAACCTTATCGTCGACTAGAGCAACCCGAGTAGACTTCAGCCGCAAGTGGCCGTTCGGCAGGCCAATAATCTCATCCTTCTTAGACATAAATATAGGTTACAGGTTTTAGGTTATAGGTTCTAGAATAATCTTTCCGCGGCGATACGCTCAAAGTAAGTTAGCGGGGTCGAGGTCTATCATCCAATTGGCCGGAACGGTGTCGGCAAGTTTAAGGAGGTGGTGGCGCTGCTTGCTTTTAACTACCAGTTGCCAGTAAAAATAAGGCCCGCGACGAGCATAAAAAGCCGGTGTCGGCCCGATAATCTCGACCGGCAGTTTCTGGGCTCGCAGTTCCTTGGCCAATTTGACCGAGGCTTTCTCAGCTCCGCTGTAAGTGGCGCGTCGGCAGACTAGACGCATAAGGTAGGCATATGGCGGGAACCGATAGCGATGCCTCTCCTCAATCTCGTAGTCATAGAAACCTAGGTAATCACGCTTGAGCGTGGCTTTAATTACGGCATTATCCGGTTCATACGTTTGTAGTACCACTCTTCCGTGGCCGTGGCCTCTACCTACGCGCCCGATGACTTGATATAGCAGTTGGAAGGTTCGTTCCTCGGAAGTGTAATCGGGCAGGGAAAGTGAAGTATCGGCCGCCACTATACCAACCAAGCCCAGCTTAGGCAGGTCAAAGCCTTTGGCTAGTACTTGGGTTCCGACAAGAATATCGATTTCACCCTTGTGAAGTCGATGGTAAAGTTCGTGGACACGCTCGCCGGTGGTATTATCGCTGTCGAAACGGAGGATTCGAGCCTCAGGGAACAGCTTGCCGGCTTCATCCAGCAGAGCCTTGGTGCCAATACTCCTATATATAATGTTTGTATTGGCGCAGACCGGGCATTTTAGTGGCGGGATGTCTTTGAAGCCGCAAACGTGACATCGGCAGATGTGGCCATCGCCGTGGTAGACCAGCGGAATATCGCAGTTTGGACAAAGAAGCTGCCAGCCACAGACGTTGCATAGGATTAAACGCGCAGAACCACGCCGATTTAAATAAACCATGATCTGTTTTTTGTCAGAAAGCGTTGACGAAATTGCATCAATCAGTTGGTTCGATAAGTGCGGGCTTTTCGTAAAGTTCGTGCGGTCTTTTAAGTCCACTATTTCTGTATCGATCTTACCAAAACGATTTTCTATGGCCGGCTTGCTCATGCGTACGATTGCTTTGTGAGCATCAGCAACAAAGCGCTCGGCTACGGACGGAGTAGCTGTACCGAGAATTACTTTTGCGTCGGTTAGGACTCCTAATTGGCTAGCCACACGGCCGGCGTGATAGCGGGGACTTTGTTCTTGTTTGTAAGTAGGCTCATGGGCCTCATCCAAGATGACTAACCCCGGCTTTTTAACAGGACTAAACAGCGCCGAGCGCGGCCCGATTACGACCACGGGGCTGTCAGACTCCAAGATGGCCAGCCATATTTTTTTACGTTTGGCCGGCGTGAGTTGTGAATGGAGTACATATATAGGAAATGGCAACTGCGACGCAAATACCTGCGCTAGCTGGCTGGTTAAGGCGATCTCGGGTGTAAGCATTAATACGGATAGTCCATTGTCCAATACTTTTCTGGCTATCTCGAGATAGACGCGGGTTTTTCCGGTACCGGTGTCGCCGTGCAGAAGCATAGATGTGTTTTTGGCCGACTCGATAGCTTTTATGGCTTGTTTCTGATCGGCTGTAAGCGGCTGGTCTAGGTGCAGCTCGAGCTCAATACTCTGATCCGCCAGCTGAGTATTGTCCAAGTTTACGGTCCGGACAGACGGTTGCGATGGTGCAAACTGGCGCAAAACTTCGCCAAGCGAAGAGTGGTAATAATCCTTCAACCAATAAGCTAAAGCCAAGCAATGTTCGGGTAGTAGATGGTTGCTAATCACAGCCTTGATGGGCATCGCCGCAAAGCTCGGCTTACCTACTTTTTTTAACACGAAACCGGTTGCCGGTTTGCCACGCAAAGGTACGGTAACCACGCTACCAGGTGACAAAACCTCCCCGTAAGAGTAGGTCAGCGGCGCGTCACTACGCAACCGGCTATCGGCTACAAACACCTCATAGTAGCGCATAGGCTTATTGTATACCTTGGTGTTGCAAAGTCTGTTAAACGTGGTTTATACTACATGACAGCGTTGTTCGAATAACAATAGAGGTGTAAATGCTCGATACATTTATTACAAGTCGGGTTCGTCGGAAGATAATCGTGGTATATGCAAAGTACCCCGATTTTAAGACGCATGTCCGAGGCCTGGCCAAGCTGATTAAAGAGGACGCCGGTAACATTCAGCGCGAACTCAAGCGTTTGGAAAAAATTGGTTTTCTGATAAGCGAGCGCCAAAGCAACACTAAGATCTACTACACTAATAAGAATTTTCCAATCTTCAAAGAACTCCAAAGTATAGTGATGAAATCACAACGAGCAGCCAACCAGCGCCGAGCCCAGGGCCTTCGACCTCGTTAGATTAACTAAATGAACGATTGATTGTCGGATTTTGCTTTTGCAAATTCTCATCTGTTAACGTACAATATTTCAGACATGATAACGGTGACAAAGAAAGATTCCAAGGAATCGGTCGAGAACCTACTTAGGCGTTTTAGCCGTAAGGTTCAGCAGGCCGGCGTTTTAGGTACCGCTAAGCAAGCCCAATACTTTGAGAAACCGCTTTCAAAGAGCGAACGCCGTACTCGGGCCATTTTGCGTCAACAGCGGAAAGCCGCCAAAATCAAGAAACTCAAGCTAGGCAGATAAAAACCATGCAAGATAAAATAGAGAGCGATTTGAAAACCGCTCTCCTTGGCGGTGATAAACTCAAAGTAGAAACACTGCGGGGGATAAAAAGCGCTCTTCAAAACGAAACGATAGCCCAAAATGCTAGAGACAGGGGCCTAAGTGAAGAAGATATTCAAAAAGTATTAAGCCGCGAGGGCAAAAAACGCCAAGAAGCCGCCGACCTTTACAAGCAGGGCGGTAACCAAGAACGCGCCGAAGTTGAGTTATCTGAAAAGGCCATCATCGATGCTTACCTACCCGAGCAGGTTGACGAAGCGGCTATCGCCTCGGCTGTCGGTGAAGAAGTAGCTAAACTAGACTCCCCTCAGATGTCGGATATGGGCAAGATTATAGGCGCAGTACGCGCCAGACTGGGAGCCGGAGCCGATGGTGCGGTCATCGCCAGACTGGCTAAGGACGCTTTAGGACAAAAATGATAATTATGTTCGGTGTGGTCGGCAGCGGCAAGAGCGAGCAGGCAAACAGGCTTGAGCAAAAGCTAGGCTGCAGGCATATAACGGTTAGCCGGTTGCTGGAAAGCCAATCCAGGCCCGAGTGGCAACGGCTCATGCGGGCCGGAAAACTGGTGCCTGATGCCGATGTAATTTCGGTATTGGAGCCAGAGCTGGATAAAGAGCAGCTAGAAAATAAAGAATTTATCCTAGACGGTGCCCCTCGCTCACTAGGCCAAGCTAAGTGGCTGGTAGAGAAAATAAAGGCCGGGCAGCTGAGCTTAACAGCTATCTTTCATCTGAAAGTCTCAAAAGAAACTACGCTAAAACGGCTACTCACCAGGGCTCGAAAAGACGACAGCCGCGCCGTAATTTCCGAACGGTTTCATCAGTATGACCAAATTACTACGCCGGTTATTAATTATCTAACTAACCAGGGCCTGCATATATACGAGGTTGACGGCGAGGCGCCACTCGAAGAAGTTGAAAAGCAAATATGGCTGGTTTTAAAGGATAAAATCGGTGCGTCCAAAGTCTGACAAAGAAGTCGATATTATGCGTCGTGGCGGCCGCATATTGGCGGATACATTACAAAAGGTTGCATCTGCCGCTACACCTGGTGTTAGCACTAAACAGTTATCCGATATTGCCAACGAGCATATCAGAAGTATGGGCGGACAGCCATCCTTCCCACTGCAAGACGATTATCCCGAAGCGATGTGCATCTCAATTAACGACGAACTTGTGCACGGACTACCTAAACCAAAAAAAATTATCAAAGATGGCGACGTCGTTGGCTTAGACGTTGGGGTTGTATATAAAGGAATGATTACCGACGGTGCGACCACCGCCTACATCGGCAAAAAGCCTTCTGCAGACATCGAAAGGCTACTAGAGGGCACAAACAGAGCCCTGGCTGCGGGCATATCAGCGGTCAAGGGCGATGGAACTCGCGTGGGCGATATCGGCTCGGCGGTGCAAAAGACGCTGGATAAGTACCGGCTAAGCGTCATACGCGACTTAGTAGGCCATGGCGTAGGCGATAAAGTTCATGAAAACCCCAACATTCCCAACTACGGCGTCGCCGGTACAGGCCCAAAGCTGTCCGCGGGGATGACCATTTGTATCGAGCCCATGGCTTCATTGGGCGATTGGCAAATCACTACTGACCCAGATGGCTGGACGGTGGTGACGCGCGACGGCTCTTTGAGTGCCCACTTTGAGCACACAATTCTAATTACCGAAAAAGGAGCTGAAATCCTGACCCTTACCGATTAACACTGCGGGCTTGCCCTTCGGCAAGACGAAGCGTTATACTTCAGAAGAACCTATATAATAAAATCAAACAATGAATGAACAAAAATTCCAGTACTTCGTAGGTGTCGATATCGGTACGACGGCTGTGCGCTGCGTGGTCGGCGAACTAGACGCCGACGCCGCCCTCCCGAGCATTATCGCTACGGCTAGTGCCGGAAATACCGGTATGCGCAAAGGCAACATTGCCCACATAGACGAAGTCTCCGACGCTGTGGCAAAAGCCGTTACAGAGGCCGAAAGAGTTTCGGGGCGAGAAATCAAACGGGCTACCGTTAATATCAATGGCTCTCACGTCGAAGGCATTAACTCCAAAGGTGTTATAGCCGTTTCCAGCCCCGACCGTCAGATAACCGTTGAAGACCGCATGCGCGTCGAGGACGCCGCTACAATCGTGCAGTTGCCAGCCAACAAAGACATCATCCAAGTGTTTGCTAAAAACTACCGGCTTGATGGACAGGAGAATATTAAAGACCCGGTTGGTATGCACGGCGTTCGCTTGGAGGTCGATACTCACATTCTTTGCGCCTCAACCCCGGCGCTCAAAAGCCTCGAACAAGTGCTAGTAAGAGCCGAGCTAGGCGCATCGCACCGGACCGTAACCTCTCTGGCAGCCGCCGAAGCAACTTTGGACCGCCAGAAAAAAGAAGCCGGCGTAGCTGTGGTTGATATCGGCGCGGCTACGACAAATGTCGTTGTTATAGAAGACGGCGAAGTCGAACACATTGCCGTCGTTCCGATGGGCGGCACCCACATCACTAACGATCTTGCCATCTGCCTCAAGACCGATTTAGA
>CAZPFQ010000016.1:0-4191 GCA_964585885.1 uncultured Candidatus Saccharibacteria bacterium
CGCTATTTTTGATTTTACTGACGGTCATGTTTCATCAATCGAACCACCAGCAGTCACAATGCGGCCCTTATCGCCGCGATACATCTGTTAAAATCGGTACTCAAAATATCGATGCTGAAGTTGCCAGTAGTAGCCAGGCACAGCAGAAAGGCCTCTCTGGCCGGCCTTGCATTGGCTCTAATCAAGCGATGCTATTCACTTTCAGCCAGCCGGGACATTACTCTTTCTGGATGAAAGACATGAAATTTCCGATAGATATAGTCTGGATTGGTGCCGACCACAAGGTTGTAACGGTGGAGAGGGAAGTCAAGCCCTCAACTTATCCCAACAGCTTTATTAATAAAGATAAACCGGCAAAGTATGTTCTTGAACTCAGAGCCGGTAATGCGAAAAACCTTGGTATCGATACCGGCTCCCTGGTCAGTTTTTAGCGACACCTACTAATTAACCCGCTAATGGCTATATAATTATTGCCATGGCCGACATCATCTTAAGCATACTCATATTTTTACCCCTAGCTCTAACAATTCTTCTAAAGGGCAACGCCGCGTTGTCGTTTTTGGTTCTTTGCGGTTCGTTTACCTTTATTACTTTCGGTAGCGCCGACGTTGCGCAACTTACCGGCCACCTGGATCTGCGGGTAAACAGTAGCACCATCAACCTTGTTATCTTGATTGCGCCGATGATACTTACACTCTTGCTCTGCCGCCGGGCGTTTTCGGGACAATTAAAATCGATTCTACACTGGGTGACTGCTCTTTGCGCCGGTGCTCTACTGGCTCTAGTAAGCGTGCCACTTCTTAACGACAGCGTCAGGGCAGATTTTAACTACAACTGGGCGTGGGATGGTTTGCAAAAAATTCAAACACCCGTTATTGCCGCCGGGTTTGTTTTGAGCTTACTGCTTGTGTGGTTTACGCTTCACCCTAAACACTCCAAGAAACATAAATAAAAAAGCCTGACCTTTATAAATCAGACTTTCATGGAGGGCCCTGCGGGTCTCGAACCCGCGACACGCGGCTTAAAAGGCCGCTGCTCTACCAACTGAGCTAAGGGCCCTCGTCGGAACACCTTATTCTATCTGTTTATCGTTAGAAAAATCAATCCGTTCGAAAGGAGCTATTTTGTAATTGGGCGGCTTAGCTCGTAAAGGCTGTTAGGCGGAGTAACGGCTTTTTGGTCCGATACGCCCGCGCTTATCTGGTCAACGTTGGAATAAAAATCCGCAAGCTCTTTGAGCTGGCCCATTACTACCTTATTGGCAACAGCATAATATCCACCCATCAGTATCACTAGCAATATAATCATTCCCTTCACAAACTCATCGTATCCCCTCTGAAGAACGGTTGCAAGCATAGCCATTATATTGTTTAACACTAGCAATTAACCTTTGCGATGGGCTATGGCATGATTGTGCAATGAGATTGAGGCGAACAGATCTCATCGCGGCTGGATGTATCTCGGTGCTGGTAGGGCTGGGGCTGGCACGAGTGAGAAGTTTTGAGCCACAGCTACTCTGGTTGTCTTTACTACCTCTGTTATTGTTACTGCGTCGCAGAAATATTATTCCACTGATATTGGTAATCTTCGCCGGGGTCAGCCTCGGGCTGTGGCGCGGGCAAGCTTACGTACAAAAACTGGATAATATCAAACAACTCAGCGCCCAAAAAGTTAGCCTGGAATTAACTGCTACCAGCGACTCCATTTATTCCAAGGGCTCGCAAATCGAATTTACCGGCAACCACGGCATTCTTTTATCACAATCTGGTTCGAAAAATATGCCGCTCGCAGGCAGTTATAAAATAAGCGGCTTTGGTGAGCCGATGATTTACAGGGGCGACAGAGTAAATGTTAGCGGCAAACTTTTTCCGATGCGGGGCTCTAACCAAGGCCGTATTGCTTATGCAAAACTAAAGCGAGCTCAGCCAGACAACAGCTGGATTAATGCCTTTACCAGGAGGCTAAGCGCCGGTATGCAATCGGCTCTGCCCGAACCAAACGCCTCGTTCGGGCTGGGCTTGCTCATAGGCCAGAGGAATACATTGCCCCAGGAACTCACCAATCAACTGATTATGGTTGGTCTCGTGCACATTGTGGCGGTTAGCGGTTATAACCTCACTATATTGGTGCGGGCAGTGGGGCGGCTGAAAATGGGCTCAAAATACCAACGGCTTATCGCATCCTTAGCTCTCATTGCTTTCTTTGTATTAATGACGGGCTTTAGCGCCTCGATTGTCAGAGCAGCAATTGTCTCTGTTATTGGCCTATGGGCGTGGTATTACGGCCGGAACTTGCGGCCTATTGTCCAAATAAGTTTTGCCGCCGCCCTGACCGGATTTGCCAATCCGTTTTATGTCTGGGGCGATTTAAGCTGGTATCTTTCATTCTTGGCCTTCTTCGGTGTCCTGATAGTAGCGCCGCTAGTAGCAGGTAAGCTCTTTAGGCGACCGCCCAAGGTGCTTGGCATGGTTGTAATTGAAACACTTTGTGCCGAAATAATGACCTTGCCGCTAATTGTCATGAGTTTTGGCCAGCTGTCGCTGATAGGGCTGGCCGCCAATACGCTAGTTGTGCCGCTGATACCGCTAGCCATGCTATTTTCTGCTCTTGCCGCCGGGGCAGGGATGGCCGTTCCGGCTCTTGCCGGCTGGCTGGCTTGGCCGGCCAATGCCTTGCTGACTTATATCCTAGATATTGTCCGCTTGCTGGCCCAAGTTCCCGGAGCCTTTCAACTGCGCTCAATTAGCCCGGCCGCCATGGTGGGAATGTACTGCCTCGTGGCTTTAGTGATTACTGCTGCCCTCAGGCAAAAAGCCGCCAAACCTAACGGCCACCGGAGCCACCGATCGTCATCTGTCCAACAGATGAGCTAAGTGCTATACTACAACAGATATGAGTGGTCATAGTAAATGGGCGACAATCAAGCGCCAAAAAGGTGTAAATGACGCCAAACGCGGCGCGCTGTTTACCAAACTTGGCAATCAAATAGCTATTGCCGCCCGTGCCGGCACAGACCCAAGCTTAAATGCGGCGCTAACTATGGCAATCGAAAAAGCCAAGGCCGCCAACATGCCAAACGATAACATTCAGCGCTCCATTGCCCGCTCAGCCGATAAATCGGCCGACCAGCTTCAAGAAGTTATGTACGAAGGCTACGGGCCGGGCGGAGTTGCCGTTTTGGTAGAGTGCGCCACCGACAATCGCAACCGGACCTTACCCGATGTCAGATCTGCTTTTAGCAAAAACGGCGGACGAATGGCAGAGGCGGGAGCCGTGGCTTACTTATTTTCCAAAAAGGGCGTCATCAGGGTTAAGGGATTAGGAGACGAAGTACAGCTCCAAGCCATCGAGGCCGGCGCGGAAGATGTTTCCGAAGAGCCGGAAAACGGCGAGACGGTAATCTACACAGCGGCCAACGAGCTGGCAAAAGTCCGTGATGCGCTACGCTTGGCAGGAGCCGAAATAACCGATGCCGAGCAATCGTACGTACCCTCCACAAGCGTAGAAGTCAGCGATTCCGAAACAGCCCGCAAAGTTATAAAAATGATGGACGCGTTCGAAGATATCGATGACGTGGTCAACACCCACACAAATTTTGATTTGGCCGATGGGGTATCCGTATAATGGAGCGTTTCAACCCCGTAGTAGACTCCACGGAGTTGCGAGTACTGGCCGACGGTTTTGCCAAACAAGGCTTGCCCGACCCCGAATTTTTTGCCATATACTCTACGGCTATGGCCGACGCTGCCAACCTAAAGCCCCATGAACGGGCTCATTATCGGCGGATGATGGCGGCGCACGTCCAACTTATTACAGGCGTTGAACGGCCTAAATCATATGACCCTGAGCAGTGGCAGGCTATTTGCGCCACGTTCGCGCCAGAAATTGCGGAATTCAGAGGTTTCAAAGACGATCTTAGCGATATTACTAACCCGTGGAAAATAGCTGTACGCGATGTGCTGGAGCTTAACGGCGACTTGGACCGACCGGCAGAGGTATTGCGCTAGCAATGAAAATTATGGGCATAGACCCAGGTACTGGTATCTTGGGTTTCGGTGTTGTTGAAATGGACAAAAGCGGCAAATTTAAACTGGTAGACGGTGGAGTTGTGCGCACCAAGGTCCATCAACCGCTAGACGAGAGATTAATTGAGATATATCGCCACTTAGCTAGCGAAATCGCCGCCACTAA
>CAZPFQ010000016.1:4291-6914 GCA_964585885.1 uncultured Candidatus Saccharibacteria bacterium
ACGGCCATCTGTCACGGAATGACTGTGAGATAATGAGGCCATGATTGCCACGCTCAAAGGTGTTATTAGCGAAAAAAGAACCGATTCGGTGATAATGGACTGTGGCCATTTAGGTTACGAAATATTCGTGTCGTTCGAAGATTTTGGCGCACTTAAAACCGGTGAACCCGCAAAACTGCATATTTATGAAAGCATCCGCGAGAATGCACATGAGCTTTTTGGTTTTCGCTTGGCCGAGTCAAAACACTTGTTCGAGCAACTTCTGTCAGTGAAGGGGATTGGCCCTCGTACGGCACTGGCAATACTTAGCATAGCTAGCCAGTCAAAGGTCCGCCAAGCTATCGCTTCAGGCGATACAAAATTTATATCTCAAGCCGGCGGGGTAGGCCGTAAGGCCGCCGAACGCGTAGTCGTAGATTTGAAAGACAAAGTTGGCCTTACCGCCAGCGAGGAAGCCACCCAATTTCTGACTACCTCGGCAGATCCGGGCGATGAAGCCCTGCAAGGGCTAGTGGCCCTAGGTTATTCGGTTCAAGACGCCGCCGAAGCCCTAAAAAAAGTCGATAAAAAACTGCCCCCGGCAGACCGCGTCAAAGCCGCCCTAAAAACCTAAAAGACACGGCTCTAAATTGCTATTTGAGCTTAAAAGTTGTATAATACTAATGTTATGGAAGGCATTCCTAGGGACAGGTATATCTCGAGCTCCGTTAATTTGGATGATTATATAAGTTACGACCTCTCCCCCTATATGGCGCTTAGAAAGAGCACGCTTAGGCAGTTTGCCCAGGAGCATATTGAGCAATGGCAGGACTATGAAATGGAACTGCAGGCCGCTTCTGGTACAATCCCCAACCTTAGTTTTATACATGGTTCCCTGAGACAGCTGCTTAAAGAAAACGACTCACTGAGTAACCGGGTTGTCTTTAAAGCCGTAGCCTATCAGTTAGCCCTCTCGGCAGAAGAACTAACTTCACACCTACGGGCCGATTTGGACGAGAGATTCCCAACCACCGAAGAATATAGTTGATAAATAAGCACAAACGTGTTAATATAGGGATATGTCAGAAAAACAGACAAAACTAACGCCAGAAGAAGAACGAGAGTTCGATAGGCAAGATAAAATTGGCCGGGCCACGCACGATCAAATTAATCGAGACTTGGGCAAAGAACCCTCTGGTTCAATGTCGGCTACACGAAGGGCCGCGGGCTTGGCAGGGACAGGTAAAATCATGAATGAGATACTTCCCGAAGCCAGTGAGCATAACGCCGCAAGACAAGCCGAGATAGCCAGCCAATCTCCAGCCGAAGACCTAACCCAACTGTTGCAAGAGATATACCCTAAGGATACCGACAAGAAATAATACATGGCCGATGTAGTCTTTGGGGTTTTCAGCCGTGATAGGTTTCCCAAAAAATGCGCCGAAGGTCTTCCTGTATATGAGTGTGATTATACTTACGAAAGACTAAAAGAAGCTGCACAGTTCGAACCAGACGAGCCCCTGAGAGGCAAAGCTACACAAAGTCCAAGCAGATGGAACAGGCTATATCCGCCTAAAGTCAGCGGAGCAGAGGATGGCCCGAAGCAATATGACTCCTGCAGGAAGTGTGGCCGAATGCTGATAGTCGGATTCCAAATGGAGGGCGATGAGGTACAAGTTGGTACCAGAGTAAAACTTGAGTATCGACAACCCAGCGAACTACATCCTGAAAGGCCACAGAGCGAGCAAGGCGGCACAGAGTTGGAATCTCGCATGCTAGAACCAGCCGATTAGCCTGTAAAATTATCTAAGATGAGCCTTTTGGATAAATTACCAAAGCCGTTTTTAGTTTTGGCGCCGATGGACGATGTTACCGACAGCTCTTTTAGGCAGGTAATTGCCGGGCTGGCGCCGCCGGATTTGTATTTTACAGAATTCGTTAACGTTGACGGCCTGCAGAGTCCGGGCAGGCAGAAGCTCCTACCAAAATTGCAATTCTCTAATAAGGAGCGGCCGATTTTTGCCCAGTTGTGGGGAATTAACCCCGATAATTTCTACAAAACAACCAAAGAAGTTATAAAGATGGGGTTCGACGGGGTAGATCTAAATATGGGCTGCCCGGTAAAGAAGGTAGTAAAGGGTGGTGCCTGTGCCGCATTGATAAATAACAGGGAACTGGCAGGGCAGATTATAGATGCCACCAGGGAAGCGGCGGGCAATGACTTCCCTATTTCTGTAAAGACGCGTGTAGGTTTTACAACAACAGACATGAGCTGGCTTGAATTCTTATATACAAAAAAGCTTGACTTGTTAAGTATTCACGGGCGTACAGCTAAGCAGCTTTCCAAAGTCCCAGCCGATTGGGGCTTGATTGGCCAGGCCCGCGAAATGCGCGATGTCCTCTGCCCTACTACGCTCATTGTCGGAAATGGCGACGTTAATAGTAAGGCTGAGGCCAAAGGGCTGGCAACCAAATACAAACTAGACGGGGTAATGATTGGTCGAGGTATATTTCACGATCCATTTGCATTTTCTAGCGACAGCCCGTGGAAGGGGTGGAGCAAGGAACAAAAGGCAACCTTGTTTCGTAAACATATAGAGTTGTTTGCCAAAACTTGGCCCAGTGGCGAATACCGATTCGAATC
>CAZPFQ010000017.1:0-3661 GCA_964585885.1 uncultured Candidatus Saccharibacteria bacterium
AGGCCATTGTAGGCGTTCTTGTGGGTGCGGAATTTGTAAATATTGACCAGGTTGTTGAAGCGGGTCAATCGCTTGTCTTTATAAAAAATTGGGCCCCTGAAATCTGAGACCTTAACAAGTATCGCGATTGCCAGCATGAACGGCAGGGCAATCAACAAGAATATGCCGCCCAATATTACATCGGTGAGGCGCTTGACGATACGCCCCCAGCCAATCAGGGCCGTTTGGTGTACGGCAATGACCGGAATTTGGGAACGAAAGAGCTGAACCTCGATGTTCCCGAAGAACATTTCGCTGTTTCCGGGGATAAATCGATACGAAATATGATTGGTCTGGGCAAATTCCAAAATCTCGTTATTAGCCGCTTGGCTAACGTACAACTCGGTCTGGACAATTCCGTGGATGTCTTTCGGGTTGAGTTTCTTAACCGCGTTTTCAAATTTATCGAACACTGGCAAGTCGGGAAAGTGCGAATGACTCTGCGGTTTGGTGCCGACTATACCGACGATACGGTAGCCGGAAAGATGTCTGTTTGCCAGGTTGGCAATCAGCTCGTGGGATATTTTGGTATTGCCTACTATCAGGACATTAGTGATGCCAATATCGTACTTAAAGAGATAGGCCCTGAGTTCGCGAGCCAGGTTACGGAATACTACCAAAAAAATGAACGCCAAACTGAAACCGTAAATTGGTACTCTTCGAGCCGGGAAGATTGTTTTATTTAGGATGTAGCCGTAGCCAATAACAAAAAGCAGGCCGATAAATGTGCCGACTGCTAGCCGGCCAAGCTCGGCGAAACGCTTTTCTTGTATTGAGCTGGTATAAAGGCCAAGCAGGGCGAAAATCAGTATCCAAAATGGCAGAAGAATCAAGAAGACTTTGAAATATTCAGAGCTGGGCAGTGGGTGGGCAACTGGAACATTACTGTGGGCTCGGATTACGAAAGCCGCCAGGAAGGCTGAGACTAGTGCCAGAAAATCGCCCACTACCAGAACCAATCCGTAGATTAGTGAGGCGTTACTTTTCATTTATACTTAAGATTGTAACACTTATGACTCCCCAGAAAGTTTCCCAAGTTTTGTCATGGCTGGTAGCCTCGATTTTGGTAATACTTCCATTTCACGCGTTTGTGACCATCTGGCTAAGTTCGGCCGCGGGCCACTACACTCTGCTCAGGCTCTGGAAAGAATTCGCACTCGTGGTTATATTGGCCGGAACCATATACATTCTCGCGAGCGATAGCAAGCTCAAGAAAAGATTTATCGCTTATTTACCTACGCGTCTGATAGCTCTCTACTCACTGGTCCTGCTTTTTTGGGGTTACGCTGCTCTGATAAATAATCATGTAACAGCCAAAGCCATGTGGTATGGGTTACTGGTTGATTTACGTTTTTTGGTTTTCTTCTTAGCGGTTTGGGTTATCGCCTCAAAGTCGGCTTGGCTAATAAATGTCTGGCAGAAGATTCTGCTGGCTCCGGCGATAGCTGTCAGCACTTTTGCAATAGCCCAATACTTGGTTCTACCGTATGATTTTTTACGCCATTTTGGCTATAAAGAATCGACAATATTTCCATATGAGACTATCAACCATAACATCAGTAGGCTACGCGTGGCATCGACGCTGCGCGGGGCCAACCCGCTAGGCGCTTATTTAGTATTGCCTATTAGCGGTCTCGTAGCGTTGCTGGCAAAGCAAAAATCAAAAAGGCGTGACGGGTTGGTGTTATTAATCGGTATGTTACTAGCGATGGCATTTAGCTTTTCACGGAGTGCTTGGATAGGCCTGGTGCTTAGCACAGCAGTAATTTTGTGGGTATCGCTAAATCCGGCCGGAAGAAAAATGTTTGTCAAAGCAATCGGGGTAGTGGCATTGGTGGCCGTTTTGGCCGCGGCCATTTTTCATAACAGTGCCACTTTTGAAAACACGGTTTTGCATACCGAGAATGGATCAAAGGTTTCAGTGAGCTCAAACGAAGCGCACGCCTCAGCTTTTAGTAGCTCAATAAAAGATATCGCCCGCCAGCCGTGGGGTGGTGGTGTGGGAACAGCCGGCCCGCAATCGGCATATAACGAGCGGCCAGCTAGGATATCCGAAAATTACTTTCTGCAGATTGGTCAAGAAGCTGGGCTGATTGGTATGGCGCTGTTTATCGCCATATGTGCCGTCGTGGGAAAACTACTATGGCAAAGACGGACTAACACTCTAGCACTCTGGCTTTTCGGTGCTTTGATAGGAATAACTTTTATCAACTTGCTGTCTCATGCGTGGGCGGACGATACACTGGCGTATCTTTGGTGGGGCTATGCGGGAATTGCCCTGGCAACTCCTATCGCCAAACACAAGCATTAGCGCTATGCTTTAAATAATGGCGAATATAACTAAGAAAAATCATAAAGTAGCCGTTCAGTTTGTCGAATACATGATAAGCGGCGGGGCCTATTTTTGGGTTGGCTATTTGCTACTTGATTATTTTTACTACTTCTTGCACTGGAATCTGTGGTGGTCAACCATTATCAGCAATCTGGCTGGCTGGACGGTAAACTTTATACTTCAGCGCTTCTGGGTCTTTAATAATAAATCTCTGCAAGGTCACCAAACCGAAGTCACTACTCGTTACATAGTTATTACGTTGGTCGATTTCATACTGAATTACTTTATATTGTTGGGCCTGAAAGCAGTCGGCGTCACACCGGCGATTGGCCAGTTTATATCGTCGGGATTCTTCACTATATGGAATTGGTTTTGGTATCGATACTGGGTTTTTCCGCAGAAGTTTAGTCGGAAAAAGGGCCACACTTCGGCCGCGCGCATAGTTGCGCATAGACCTCACGGTCACTCAGCTTACCGCTAGATTGCCGCACCACCTAGTCGTATAGTATAGCCATGGACAACGAACAAAAAACGAATGAAACAATTCGACCGACAAAAAAACAGAAAGAACTATTGACGTTCATAGAGCAGTTCATAGTTGAGCACGGTTATAGCCCAAGCTACCGCGAGATAATGAAGGGGCTAAATTATACTTCAGTAGCTACTGTGTCGCTGCACGTAAATAATTTGATAAAGCGCGGTCATCTGCATAAACGTGAACATTCGGCGCGTTCATTGGAAGTAGCCAAGCCCACAGAGGTAAGTGAGACTAAAGTTGTGCCCAAACAACTGAAAGCTTCCGAGGAAAAGTGGCTGGTTGATAAAACCGAAATGTTTTTCAAAGAGGCTGAGGCAATGCCTATGGTTACCGACATCGTACTAGATCAACTCCACATACTTGTTGGAGCCTTGAAAGTATTGGGAGCTGATGGCGCCTCGACGACATACGCAACACGTCTAAGTGAGCTTAAGAAAAAACAAAAACAAAATGAATATGTAGCCTAGGAACTCTACTTCATAAAGAAGTACCAAAGAGCGGCGAGAACGATCACAACAATAGCACCCCACATCAACCACTTTTTCTTAGAACCTTTGCTTCCGCCGGCTGGAGCTGCCGGTGCGGCAGGAGCGGCTGGGGGAGGCATGGGAGCTGGAGGGGTAGGCTGTGCTGCCGGAGGCGGTGCAGTCGGTGCTGGTGTTTCAGGCGGCATGTTGGTTGTTGGCGGTGTTTGTTGTGGTGTCTGCTGTGGATCCATATTTTCCTCACTTAAGCTTTATAGGTTTATTTTA
>CAZPFQ010000017.1:3761-6832 GCA_964585885.1 uncultured Candidatus Saccharibacteria bacterium
TATATAATCGGAAAAGTTAATGGAGGCCAGAAATGGCCCGAGCCAAGCAGACTCAAAAGAAAACTTCGCCACAGATTTTAGATTTAGCTGATGAACTCCGCGGACATATTGTCGGAGTAGATACCAAAGTACCCATTTTGGGTGGCGGCACGAAGACCTATATAAACTTTGATAACGCGGCCAGCACGCCGCCGCTAAAAGAGGTTTTACAGACGATTAATGATTTCATGCCGTGGTACAGCTCGGTCCACCGCGGCACCGGCTTTAAGAGCCTGGCATCAACCGAGGCCTACGAGGAAGCACGACAGATTATAGGTGACTTTTTTGGCGCTAACAGCACCGAGCATATAGTCATATTCGGCAAAAACTCAACCGAGGCGTTAAACAAGCTCTCGTATCGGCTTGGGCTGGAAAAATCCGACGTCGTTTTGGTCTCTTTGTTGGAGCACCATAGCAACGATTTACCCTGGCGCCGCCAAGCTAACGTCAAACGTATCAAAACCGACGACGCTGGCAGGCTGGATAAGTTTCACTTTGACAAATTGCTAAACGAAAATAGGGGTAAAGTAAAACTGGTAGCGCTCACTGGCGGGTCAAATGTGACCGGTCACATACCAAACATCCATGAATTTGCCCGAAAAGGGCACGATGCGGGCGCGCAGATACTAGTGGACTGCGCACAATTAGCACCGCACCGCAAAGTTGATATTAAAAATCTTAGCGACCCCGAGCATCTTGATTACATCGTGGTTTCGGCCCATAAAATGTACGCACCGTTCGGTAGCGGCGCGCTGATTGGGCGCCGAGATACTTTTGAAGTGGGTGAACCAGAGCTGTGTGGTGGCGGAACTATAGATTTGGTTACCACCGATAGGGTAGAGTGGACCGGTTTGCCCGACAAAGACGAAGCCGGTTCGCCTAATGTAGTAGGGGCGGTAGCTATGGCCGCCGCCATTCGTTTTATAAACGGTGTAGACATGTCTCGAATCGCGGCACATGAAGCAGAGCTTACGGCCTATACTCTACAGAAGTTGAGTCGGATAAGTGATGTAGAGATATTCGGCGATAGCGATTCAAAAAAAACCTCCGGCAGGCTAGGAGTTATACCTTTCAAAATCAAAGGGTTGAAGCACTCACTTGTGGCGGCAATTTTAGGAACAGAATATGCCATTGGCGTGCGCTCAGGGTGTTTCTGCGCACACCCATACATAACACGGCTGCTCAATATGGACACCAAAGCAATCGATAAATTCGGCCACGATGTAACCCACGGTGACAAAAGCTCTATGCCGGGTATGGTTCGGGTGAGCTTTGGTATGTATAACACGAGAGAAGAAGTGGATGCGTTAGCTGAGGCGCTTTCTGATATCAGCGCCGGGCGATACAGAGGCAAATACACGCAAGACGTAAAAACCGGCGAATATCACGCCGCCGGCTGGCACCCAAAAGTTAGATTGTTTTAGTTAAGCCCGAGTGCTTCATCAATCATAGGCTTGTTAAAGCCTAGAATCTTTTGCTCTTTACCGTCCTCTTGGACGATATGGGTGCAGGGAACTCCCATGTTGCCACAGGTATCTATGAACTCCTGTATTTTATCCGGCTCGCGATCTAACAAAACTTCTTCGAACTCCACATTCTTACTTTTGAGGTAATTCTTTTCCATATGACAATACGGGCAGGTGGTCGTTGAGTATATTTTTACTTTAGCCATGACTCAAGTATAGCAACCCCGCCTGTTTAGCCCAGTTGGTAGCCAGGGAAGTAATCTGTCTTTACCCGCTCAGGCGGAACGTCGAGTTCTTCTAGCATGTGTTCATAGTTTTCAACCATTGGACGGGGGCCAGAGATATAAAACACGATTTTTTCATCGCCTAAGTACTTTTTTAAATCATCGGGTTTGATGCGCTCGTCGCCGACATATTTGTAAACATTAAACTCCGAGTGGGTTTTTTGAAGCTCTTCAAATAAAGCGTCGAAAACGAAATTGTTATCGCGGTTAGCGTATCGTAAATCGACGTTTAGCTTCATGCCATCATGGTCAAGTTGGGTAAGCATCGAATGGTACGGTGTTATACCGATGCCACCGGCTATAAGCACATGGCGCGAAGCATCTTGCTCAAGTAAAAAATCGCCTCTTGGTTCACCGGCTTCTACCCTATCTCCCTCCTTTAGGTGCAGCAGAACATCTTTGAAGCTACTGCTTTTATGCTCGTCAAAACGGGTGGTGAGAGCGATGTTTTTCTCAAATGGAGCAGCCGATATCGTGAAAAAGCGGCCAATTCCGCGGTCATCGGCCGGGTGGGGGAGGTCGTAGTGAAGATATTGCCCGGGCTGCCACCTAACCGGTTTGCCGGCGTCAAAACGAAATGTATAGACATTATCAATCTCTCGTTGCTTGCCGATAAATCTTAGTTTCATAGACTAAATGTAGAAGATTGCTTAACTTGTTAAGTAATTAAAACAGCGTCTGCCAGTAATACCAAAAGCGTTTCAAAATCAATACCAGGATAATTAGATACCAAGCAAGCAAAATGTCACCGTGGTGTGTTTGGGCGAAAGCTACAAATCCTGCGAGCCTTTTCGGCGTTTTAATGTGCTTTTCGCGTAAGCAATATAGTGTTGTGTACCAAAACATCGGTATAGTAGCGACCCATACTATCATGCAGAAAATGCAGAGCGAGCCAATACGATAAAGCGTTTCAAATTGCAGCCACGTAAGGAAAAGAATAGAAAGCAACAAACCAACTTCTGTAAGTTGCCAGAACCAGCGTTTAAATTTTGCGCCGGCCAGCAATACAGCCCCAACGGTTGCCACAGCCGCATAGCCGGCAATACCGATGAAGTAATTTGGAAAACCAAAAAGGTGCGACTGTGCACTGTCGGCCACGTTGGTACAGCTTAAAATAGGATTTAGGTTACAAACCGGAACATAACTTGGGTCTTTCAACCTGTTGAAGACCTCTACGCTGAGCAATATAGACGCGACCATGGCAACCAGCCCGCCAATTAGTAGCAGCCAAGGTAGAATTTTCTTGAGTGTCCAGTCGCTTTGGCCTGTCTTCATCCAGAGG
>CAZPFQ010000018.1:0-6269 GCA_964585885.1 uncultured Candidatus Saccharibacteria bacterium
TCAGGACGTAGTGGGGGCAACCCCGTGAAGGTTCAAGTCCTTTCTGCGCCACCAGAAATTTAGTGAACCAATCGCCACCATAGCGATGGCTCGGCAATTTTTCCTTTAAGAACGACTGGCACAGATACCTCATTGCCGGTATCGGTAGTAGTAATACTACCTACAATTGCACCGTTATCATCTGGATAATAAAGGCGATCAAAGCTGTAAGAGATTTTTGGCGGAGAGGCCTTCCATCTTACTGTCTTTAGGTCGGCCGCCGCTACAGCTGGAATTTGGCCGCCCCAAGGCAATTCGTAGGCGCCAACCACTGTACCTTTCTTGACTAGCGCTGAGTATTCAAAACCGGTATCGATTTTGTTGATTATCTTTCTAGACTCAGCCATCGCCTGGTTGCGGTCCGACTGGCCTGTAAGGGCGCCTACTACCGTAATTTCGCGCTCTCCGATCACGCGCTTTGCGCCGAATAAGAAGCAGCCTTTGGCCTGGTCAGTCTCGCCAGTCTTGATTCCAATAATGCCGTCGACACCGAGTAGCCAGTTAGTATTGCGGATGGCGCCGACCAAGGGGAACTTAACCGTGCTTTGCTTGACGATACCAGACAATACCGGGTTTTCTAGAGCCGTAATTCCTAAACGCACCAAATCATCCGCTGTCGATACCGTCGATGCTGAAAAACCACTGGCGTCGGCAACATGGGTCTGGCTCATACCCATTTCTTTGACAAACGAATTGGCAAACGACGTGTAGTGTTTGGATGAGCCAAAAGCCCACACTGATGCTGTGTCAGCGATGTTGTTAGCCGAAGGTAGCATCATTGCTTGAAGGGCCTGTTGCTCAGTTATTGTCTCGCCCGCCGCAACTGGCACCACTGAACCGCCAAGGGCACTATATTTTTTGTAACTTAGCTCGTCGGCAGTGCTTAATTTAATAAGTGGTCCCACCTGGCCTTCGCTCAGTGGCTTTTGCTCAAGTATCGCTAAGGCGGTAATTACCTTGGCTATGCTGGCGATTGGCGCCGGATGTGTATTATTCCGGGCTACTAAAACCCCATACCCGATAGCTCCATAAGCCGCTTGGCCAGCGGACGGCAAGCTAATGTTGGGTTCTTGCTGGGGAATGGCAACTTTTTGTGGTTTGGCTATAAGTGGCGGGTTCGTTGTGTATGCCCACAGGATAACCAAGAACAAGACGGGAAGGGCAAGCCATAAGATGATAATGTTTCGCATATTCTTTGATGCCATGATACAAGATTTGGGTGTATAATCGACAGTAGTAATTGAGGTAGAGGACAAAAAGAAGCCATGTGGGTAATAATCGGTATCGTTGTAGCCCTGCTGTTGTTAATCATTTACATATACAACAGCCTAGTCCGCGCTAAAGTTAGAGTCGACGAAGCTTGGAGCGACATAACCGTTCAACTTAAGCGGCGTTATGACCTTATACCCAATCTGGTTAGCAGTGTGAAAGGTTATGCCAAGCACGAGAAAAGCGTGTTCGAGAACGTAACCAAAGTTCGCTCAGAAGCACTAAAGGCCCAGACTGTAGGCGATGCGGCCAAGGCCGATAACCAATTCCAAGCGGCGCTAAAAAGCCTATTTGCGGTCGCCGAAGCTTATCCGCAGCTGAGGGCCACCGAGAATTTTCAGCAACTTCAGGCTGAAGTTACCGATACTGAAGATAAAATTCAGGCATCCCGGCGTTTTTACAACGGCTCGGTGCGTGATTTGAATATAAAAATCCAAACATTTCCGACCAACATCTTTGCCGGTATGCTAGGCTTTAAGATTCGTGAATTTTTTGACGTCGATGAAAATCAAAAGCAAGCTGTTTCCGAGCCGGTTAAGGTAGATTTCAGCAACTAGGACTAATCTAGTGGTTGTGGTTCTACTGAGTTAGCTTTATGTATGAGCAAATAACCTCAAACAAACGACGTACCTGGCTTCTAATATTGTCTTTTCTAGTGCTTTTGTGGCTGTTGGCTTACTTGATAAGCAAAGCCACAGGGAACCCAGGCGTTCTTTTTTATATCGGCGTTTTTGCTATCGGCTATGCCGCCATTAGCTACTTCAGCAGCGCCAAGATGGCTCTGGCCATTAATCGGGCATCCGAAATTCAGAAAAAAGACGACCCACGGCTTTGGCGAACAGTAGAAAATCTGGCCATCACCGACGGTCTGCCAATGCCCAAGGTTTATATAGTAGATGACCCGGCGCCCAACGCCTTTGCGACCGGTAGAGATCCAAATCATTCGGCAGTATGTGCTACTACCGGACTGTTGAAGATAATGGACGATAACGAACTCGAGGGAGTTATAGCCCACGAGCTCGGACACGTGCAAAACTACGATATCCGGGTAAACACAATTGCCTTTGCTCTAGTTGGCGTAGTGTCGCTGATTGCCGATTTTTTTCTGAGGTGGTCTTTTTTTAGCGGTGACGAGCGTGAAAACAACAACCAGCTACTAATGATTTTGGCGTTGGTCGCGGCTATTTTGGCACCTCTCGCGGCCGTTATGCTGCAATTGGCCGTAAGCCGCCGCCGTGAGTATCTGGCCGATGCTACCGGTGCTTTAACAACGCGTTTCCCGGAGGGGCTGGCCAACGCCCTGGAGAAAATTGAAAAATTCGGCAGCCCTGCCAAAGTCCAAAATACTTCAACGGCCCATATGTTTTTGGTAAACCCTCTCAAAAACCGGAGTTTTTTGAACCTTTTCAGCACTCACCCGCCAATCGAAGCTCGTATAGAAGCTCTTCGCGAGATGAAGCTATGAGCCTTAATCACCCCTATTAAGCTATAATTAATACATGGCAAAACAGGTGAAAGAGGGGTCGAAACCGACCTCCGCTATAGAAATGTCGACATTTGAAGGACGAGTGCGAAAACTAACGCGCCGCCAAAAAAAGCGGGTTACTAAAAAAGCAGTTCAACAGCGTGCAATCCCTGGTAGCTTTAAGCTCACAAGTCAAGTCTTTCAGATACTAAAAACTCACTGGAAACCACTAGGTGGCATTGTGCTGGTGTATCTAATTTTGAACATCGTTTTTGCTAGCGGTATAAGTAGCATCAGCAACACTGTTACCGGTATCAGAGATAACTTCCAAGCCACTGGTGGCGGCCATTTCTGGGACGCAATTAGCGGATTCGGTTCACTTGTTGGAAGTGCAGGAGCGAGCAGTTCTCAAACAGCTTCGATACTCCAGAGCCTATTGGTAATAATCGTTAGTTTGGTAATCATCTGGGCTCTGAGGCAATTGCTAGCCGGTAACTCTATTGGCGTTAAGGAGGCTTATTATCATGGTTTAACACCGCTGATACCCTTCATACTAATAATAGCTGTGATATTTATCCAATTGCTCCCAGCTACGCTGGGGACTGCGGTAATTGGAGCAATTCTCTCGACCATATTCAATAGCGGCAGCGCGTTGACGTTTCTATTTGTGGTTATATTTTCAGCTTTGGCGGGTTGGTCGCTGTACATGATTACCTGCTCAATTTTTGCTCTATATATTGTCACGCTTCCCGATATGCAACCGCGCCAAGCTCTGCGCTCCGCCACAAATTTGGTCAAGTTTAGGCGCTGGCAACTGATGCGTCGACTGATATATTTGCCGATATTTATCCTGGCGGGAATGGCAGCACTTGTAGTGCCGCTAATATTGTTTATTCCGGCTCTGGTCGCGCCTGTCTTCTATCTCTTGAGTATGGTCACGATTTTGTTCATACACACCTATCTTTACAGCATGTATAGGAGCCTTTTAGAATAATGGCTGATAAAGGTGCGGTATTAAGGGCGGGTAAACTCAGGGAGCTGATTAACGACTACCGCTACAACTACCACGTTAATAACAAATCGATAATGTCCGAAGCGGCCGCTGACTCTCTAAAACACGAGTTGACCCAGATAGAGCAGAAGTATCCTGAACTCATCACACCGGATTCACCCACCCAGCGCGTCGCAGGAGAGCCTTTGCCAGGCTTCAAGCAGATAAGCCATAGTAGCAGGATGCTGAGCTTAAATGACGTATTCGACGAGGGAGAGCTTGACGCCTGGGTCGAGCGCGTCAAAAAACTTGCCAACGGCGCAAAGTTCGATTTTTTTGCTGATTTAAAGATGGATGGTCTGGCATGCGCTCTGGTCTATAAGGACGGTGTATTGGTACAGGGCATCACTCGCGGTGACGGCTTCAATGGAGAGGATGTCACTGCCAATGTAAGAACTGTCGATTCAATACCTCTGCGCCTTCGGCAATCAAAAAATTATAAGCAGTTGCTCAAAGACCGGGTAGAAATTAGAGGCGAAATCGTTATGTACAAGGATGCCTTCGAAAAACTTAATGCCCGCCAGGCCAAGGCCGGCGCGCCCCTATTTGCCAATCCGCGCAACACCGCGGCTGGAACCGTTCGCCAGCTCAATCCGAAACTAGTAGCGGCAAGACCGCTACAATTTCATGCTTATGATTTGCTGTGCGAAGATTCATCTCAAGTACCAACATATGATTTAGCTTATCAAGCCCTTCGTGAGTTGGGACTGATTGCCAATAAAGAAGCCAAAAAGTTTGGTACGGCAGAGCAGGTTATGAAATTCGCTAAAAACTGGGAAGAAAAACGTAAAAATCTGCAGTTTAATACCGACGGCTTGGTAGTAAAAATCAATGACCGCAAGCTATACGCGCGCTTAGGGGTAGTCGGCAAGGCTCCTCGTGGCGCCGTAGCTTTTAAATACCCCGCCGAGCAGTCAACAACCAAGGTTAAAGATATATTTGTTAGCATCGGACGCACGGGTTCGGCCACACCCGTTGCCATGCTAGAGCCGGTCGTAGTTGCTGGTAGCACTGTGCAGATGGCTACGCTCCATAACGAAGGTGAAGTTCATCGCAAAGATATCCGCATCGGCGATACAGTAATTATCCAAAAAGCCGGAGACGTAATTCCGGAAGTTGTCCGGCCGCTTAAGGAACTGCGCACCAGCAAAGAGAAAAAATTCGTTATGCCAACGGATTGTCCGGATTGCAACACTAAATTGATTAAGGCCAAAGAAACCGAGGCCATATGGCGCTGTCCGAACGATGCTTGCCCATCGCGTTCATGGAAACAGATACAGCATTTTGCCAGCAAAGCCGCGCTTGATATTGAAGGCTTGGGCGAGAAGAACGTTATAGCTCTTCTACGAGCCGGACTCATCAACGATACGGCCGATATTTACTCCGTGAAAAAAGAGGACTTGCTTAAACTGGAGCGATTCGCCGACATTTCGGCCGATAAACTGTTCAAAGCCATCCAAGAAAAGAAAAACCCGCCGCTTGAACGGTTCATCTATGGCCTTGGAATTAGGCAAATTGGCACGCAAACCGCCCTTGATTTAGCTAATCACTTCCATGACCTAGAGCACTTAAGAGAGGCAAAGATTAGCGAGCTTAGCGAAATAGAAGGTATCGGCGAAGTTGTGGCAGAATCGTTAGTGGAGTGGTTCGCGCGGCCTGTAAACAAAAAACTATTGACCAAATTCAAAAAGCTCGGCTTAAGTCCGCAAGAAGCCCACCCACCGAAAGGACCACTGACCGGGGTCAGTATTGCTGTAACCGGCTCTTTAGATTCGATGAGCCGCGAAGAAGCCGCTGAACGAATTCGAGCAAAAGGTGGCAAGTTTCAATCGTCAGTCGGCCAAGACACGGATTATCTTGTAGTCGGAGCTAATGTCGGTGAAAGCAAACTCAAAAAGGCTCGTAGCTTTGGAACCGAGCAAATCAACGAGGGGCAACTCCTAAAGCTTATTGACAGGAAGTAAGCTTAAGCATGTAATATAGGTAGCTTCGCGCACCGGGCGCAGAAACAAAAAAACAAAAAATGTTTCGGCCCAGCCCCGCACAAAAACCTGATGCTTCATAACCCGTTTATCGGATACTCCCCGCTCAGGTTTTTAAGCGGGGCAAGGGTGGGCTGCGCGAAGCCACAATAAACTGCTCTCCCGGGCAGTTTTTTGCTAAACTCAAACTGTTCTTTATGAAAAAAGGCAACATAAGTAGCGAGTTGCGTTTTTTGGAGGAGCGATATAGCGCTAAGGCGAAGTTTTGCATACTAGACAAAACAAGCTAAGCGCGTTAATCGCGACGAGGGGCATTAGCTCAGTTGGCTAGAGCGCCGCATTCGCATTGCGGAGGTCGGCGGTTCGACTCCGCCATGCTCCACCACAAAATGGTATAATCCTATCTGTTAAGGGGCATTGGCGCAGTTGGCTAGCGCGCTTCCATGGCATGGAAGAGGTCAAG
>CAZPFQ010000019.1:0-6226 GCA_964585885.1 uncultured Candidatus Saccharibacteria bacterium
CATAGGTTTTTATTACTACTTTCGACAAGGTACTGCTGTTCGCGGCATCGGCGTTTACTAAAGTCTCATTAGTTTTGTTATTGGCATCCCAGACATACCAACCGATACCGCCGAGCAAAGCTACAATAATTACGATTAGTACCGCTTCTAAAGCCGCAAATCCCCACTGATTTTTCTTCATACACTAATGCTACAACAAAAAACGAAAATGCTTAAGTTTGGTACCCCGGGCGTGATTCGAACACGCGACCTTGAGCTTAGAAGTCTCCTGCTCTATCCAGCTGAGCTACCGGGGCGTCGTCAGAATCGAGGCAACGGCCTCCGTAGTTTCGCAGTAGCTAAACTACTTTCGGCCTCGGCTCGCTTCCTCCTCTCAAAATTGCAACTCGATCTGATGTTGCAATTTTGTAGAATTGCGATTGCCAGAATCCTACGGATTCTGGTGCGGGATACCGGAGTCGAACCGGTCTCCTCAGTTTGGAAAACTGATATATTAGCCGATATACGAATCCCGCTAACAGAGGTAAGTATATCAAACACTAGCGGCTACTGCTCATTTATTGACACCATTGTCAAAAAGTTAACTGATTTTACAAGCAAATAGTACTAGTATTTGACATGGAAAACATAAGGGGGTTGATTTATAGCGGAGATTATTATATACTATGCTCATGTTTGAGCGTGGAGGGCGCTCGCTGCTTTCCACGCGGCGAGTGCTTCTTATTTTACCTATTTGGCTGGCGACTTCCGTATGGATGTGGTCGTGGTGGTTTAGTGGCCAGACAATTGGCTTTATGCCTTTGTATGTCTTGCTTACCGTTGCAATTCTTTATGAGTATGTAATTCTTCCTTCAACCTTTCTCTACTTTGTACTCAAGGCTAAAAAACCGCGTCGTAGAAAGGTACTGAGTGGAAAAAAAGTTGCGCTTATCACCCTGTGTGTCCCATCTCAGGAGTCTATTGATGTAGTCGAGCAACAGTTGGTCGCAATGACAAATGTTACTTACCCGCACGATAGTTGGATTCTCGATGAGGGCAATAGCAAGCAAATCAAAAAACTAGCCAAAAAATATGGCGTAAAACACTTTACTCGTAAAGGTATTAAAAAATACAATCAACCTGATCCACCCTATAAAGCTAAGACAAAGGCCGGGAATGTCAACGCTTGGCTAGACAGAGTGAAAAGGTATAAGTATGAATACTTCGTCCAGCTTGATATTGACCATCTGCCTAAACCAGAGTATCTGCATAAAACACTAGGGTTTTTTAGAGATCCTAAAGTTGCCTGGGTGCAAGCGCCTTCAATTTACAAGAACACCCAGCATTGGACAGCCCGCGGAGCTGCCGAGATGGAGCTGATTTTCCAAGGTCCTTTGCAAATGGGCTTTTACGGCCATAGTGAGACTCCTTTCATTATTGGATCTCACAGCACCTATCGAATGAGTGCCATCCGTGAAATTGGTGGATACCAGCCGACTAGAGCCGAAGACCATCTTGACACTGTTGCGTTAGCCAGCAATGGCTGGAAAGGCGTGTTCTTACCGGAAATTATTGCCGAGGGAGACGGACCAGAAACCCTAAACACTTATTTAGCACAGCATTTTGCATGGGCTTACAGCATGTTTCAAGTACTGCTTTACCATAGCCCAAGGTTACTACGGACTATGTCGCTTAGACGAAAGCTACAATTTTTATTCGCTCAAACTTGGTACCCGCTGTGGTCGTTAGCCTACATGATAATGTTCTTTGTCCCAATCATTGCTCTTACCACAGACCACCCGGTACTCGATACTAATGGCGCAGAATTCTTAACACACTACTTACCGATGTTTGCTGCAACGTTCTTGATATGGTGGGCTGCGAGGCCGCTGATGCAGCCAAAAGGTTTGAGATTATCTTGGAGAGGAATCCTACTCCACGCTGCCCGTTGGCCCGTCATTGTGCGCGCTGTTCTAAGCGCGGGCTTTCGAATAAAAAAACCGTACATGATTACTCCCAAGGGGAAATTTGCCCAGCCCCTACCAACCGTTAAGCTGTATAGACCTTATTTGCTACTTGGCTTTATTAGTGCGGCTTCTATTGCATATGCCTCGTATGCATATGGTTACCGATCGACCTTTACCCAGATGTTCTTTGCATCAATGAACGTAGTGTTTGCCATTTTGGTATGTACCATTGATCTTGATTTGAGAATGCGCCATACCACCGGCAAGACAGCAAGCTTTAGACCATATTGGCTTAAGCCTGTGGCTGCAGTTATGAGCCTTCTAATCGCGTCAGCTATAATCGTTTCTTCTACGATGTTAAAAGATGCCGCAACCTACGCGGCAACAATACCATCCCCAGTACCGGACAACATTGCTATTTCAGCTCTGCCGCCTTGGAAGCTAACGGACAAACAAATAATGGAGCAGTTATCAGTTGACACACACCCGCAGATTGGCGACAAAGCGATTCCGGTAGGCATCTATGACCCTACAAGAAAAATCCGAACACGAGACGGCTATATTCGCCACACATTTATCGATTGGCGCGAAAACCGATATCTGGCTGAAGAGTTACTAACTACTGAGAGACTCGACGGGGTGCCCTTGGTCACTGTAGAACCCCGCGGGGAGAAAGATGGGCAAAAGCTACTGAAAGACATTGCGGACGGTAGCTACGATAAACGTCTAAATAAACTAATAAGCATTATGGCGGCAGCAAAAGAGCCGGTCTATGTTAGGTTTGCCCACGAAATGGATCTGCCTAAGAAACTCTATCCGTGGGGCGGCCAAGACCCGGCTTTGTATATATCCGCCTACCGTCACGTGGTTAATCTTGCCCGTTCTCAAGGCGCTAATAACTTAAAGTGGGTCTGGTCGCCGGCAGGGAACCCCAATGCAGCGGCCTACTATCCAGGCGATGATGTAGTTGATGTTGTAGGTACTACCATTCTTTACGATCGATTCTGGTACTCAAACTACCACCCAAGTTTTTCGAGCTTGTCTCAGATGAGACGATGGCTACAGTCTTACAATAAACCGGTATGGGTAGTAGAATTTGGCGCCGGTAAGTCTAATAGACAATTTCAGGACCAGCTTATCAAAGATGCAATTACCAATTTCCGATCGCTTGGTTTCAGTGCTCTAGTTTATCTCAATATCCCAGATGCCAATTTAAAAGAACCCAATTACTTAGTAAGCAGCCTCAGTGTCTTTGGGAATAGTCTAAAGCCGGCAATTGCGCCAGTAGCACCTCTTGATATTAAACTTGCAAGCTCCTTGGGTGATGGAAAGGGGCGAGGATTTCACGAACGCATCAAAAATAATCAAAAAATCGAAAAGTCAGCAATGAAGCTTGAATTTACTTATGGCCTAACCGGCAGCAATGGCTCAAACAAACTGCACCTCATAAAAGAAGATCAGAATACTATGTTACGCCAAGGCCCCTCTCTTAAACGCCTAGTGCATGAATTGCGCTTGACTCAAAGTGCTACAAATAAGAACAACCCGACGGTTAAAATTCCGGGTCTTAATCTAAACAACATGCGGTTCACTCACGAAAACAAAACTAACAACATCAGGCAGCATAGCTTGACGGACTACCTAAGGGAATTTATGAGATCAATCACTACATATCCAAAGACACTCCAGCAAAAGACGTTAACAAATTCATTCAAAGATATAAGAAATCTTTAGAGTTCGTGGACGATTTCGATTTGCGCGCCAAGGCTGTTTAACCGCTCGGCTAGATCTTCGTAGCCGCGGTTTATGGTGTAAACGTTTCGAAGCATCGATTCACCGGGCGCAGCCAGCATGCCTATTAGCAACATGACAGCCGGACGAATGCCGCTGGGCGCCACCATATCAGCGGCTCGCCAGCGCGTCGGCCCATCTATAAACACGCGGTGCGGGTCAGCCAGCTCTAAATTAACGCCAATCTTCTTCAGCTCGGTGTACATCAAGGAACGGTCCTCATAAACCCAGTCGTGTATCAAACTGCGTCCTTGGGCTACGGCCACAATGGGCAGGAAGTAGGGCAAATTATCAATGTTTATGCCGGCACTCGGCATGGGGTGAAGTTTTTCCTCCAGCGCCTTGAGAGAACCGTTGTGCTGGTAAATCGTCATGTCTGTAAGATTCGTCTGTTCATTCTCGGCTTTATAAATATCACCGAGTTTATAACGGAGCCCCATCTTCTCTAGTTTAAGCAGTTCTAGCTCTAAGTAATCTATCGGCACTCGCAAAATATCAATCTGTGAATTAGTAGCAATTGCAGCTGAAATAAAAGTCATGGCCTCAACCGGATCTTCGCTTGGGCTATATGTGACATTTTTCTTGATGTGACGTATGCCTTTTATCTTCAGATTGCTACTGCCAATTCCGTCGATTTTTACGCCCAGTTTCTGCAAAAAGAAGCACAAATCCTGAACCATATAATTGGCACTGGCCAGCTTAATTGTGGTCTCACCCTCAAATCTGGCAGCGGCCATAATGAGATTTTCGGTAGCTGTATCGCTGGATTCGTAAAGAACAACGGGCCTTTTTGGTAAATGCCGTTTAACCTGAATGTCGTAGTGGCCACTAGTAGTGGCTGTTTTGGCGCCAAACTCTTCAAGACCGTAAATATGCGGTAAAACAGTGCGGCGTCCCAGCTCACAACCGCCAGCATATGGAATTTTGAAATGGCCCAGCTCATGAATCAGCGGCCCGGCTAGCATAATGACCGTACGGGTCTTACGCGCCGAGGCTTTGTTCATTTTCTCCAAATTTATTTGCGTGGGGGGCTTTATCTCGAGGTCGTTCTCGCCCACCCAGCGTACATTCACTCCGATACTGTCTAGAACTTCGATTATCCGATTTACTTCCTCTATCCTCGGTACACGCTTGAGCAAGGTTGTACCCTTATTAAGCAGTGATGCGCAGAGCAGGGCAACTGCGGCATTTTTCGAAGTTTTTAGTGCGATTTCTCCCCTTAACTGATGTCCGCCTTCAATTTTCAGATTGACCGCTTTGCCGGTAAGAGTAATAAGTTGCTTGTCTAGTACATCGCTGATGTTACCAAGGGTTTCTAAAGTTAGGTTCTGGTTTCCGTGCTCAATTCGGTTTACGGCTGATTGGCTAGTGCCTAGTTTTTTGGCGAAGGCCGATTGTGTTAGACCCCGATCCTGCCTTGTTTGGTGAATAAGCCGGCCGATTTTCCGATTGGTTTCGTGCATACGTGAAAATATATCACATACGATATACCATCAGCCAAACCAAAATGCCAAGTCATCTGTAAAATGATAAGATTTAGTATATGAGTGATGGCCAGGTTGCGGCGCTGATAGCCGCCGAAGAGCAGAGACAGAGGGAAGGTCTTGAGCTTATTCCAAGCGAAAACTATGTTAGCCGAGAAGTGCTGGCGGCTATGGGCAGTGTCTTTACTAACAAGTACTCTGAGGGCTATCCTCACAAGCGCTATTACGGCGGCCAAATAAACACTGATAAGGTCGAGCAGCTGGCTATTGATAGAGCTAAAACACTATTTGGAGCCGCCCACGCTAATGTGCAGAGTCACTCCGGTGCGCCAGCTAACGAAGCTGTATATCATGCTTGGTGCGACCCAGGCGATACCATTATGGGAATGGAGCTTAGCCACGGCGGCCACCTTACGCACGGGCGGCCGGGCACGATTGCCGCCAAACTGTTTAACTTCGTTAGATACGGCATAAAAGACATCGAAACCGGCGAAATTGACTATGAACAAATGATGAAGGTTGCACGCAAAACCAAACCTAAAATAATCATCGCCGGTTTCAGCTCATACCCGCGTGAGCTTGATTACGCCAAGTTCGCCGAAATCGGCAACGAAGTGGGGGCTGTTTTGATGGCCGACATGGCTCATATAGCCGGCCTGATAGCCGGGAAAGCTCTAGACAATCCCTTTGACTTCGGCTTTCAAGTTATTACCACCACAACGCATAAAACACTGCGCGGACCGCGAGGGGCTATGATCCTGAGCCAAGGCACGGTCTCTAATCCGCTAAAACCGGTTGATAGAGTGATGGAAAATCTACCAACTTTAATTGACAGAGCTGTTTTCCCTGGCATCCAGGGCGGACCGCACATGCATATAATTGCCGCCAAGGCCGTGGCTTTAGGCGAGGCCCAGCAGCCTGAGTATCAAAAATACTGCCAACAAGTGCTTCGTAACGCTAAACGGCTGGCTGATGAGATGATGAAGCGCGGCTTTAAACTGGTAA
>CAZPFQ010000020.1:0-4366 GCA_964585885.1 uncultured Candidatus Saccharibacteria bacterium
GGGTGGGGCTGGGGGAGGCGGTGGACTGGCGTTATATTCGTAGGCGCCGGCGTCAAGCTTTGTACCCTGCGGGCGGATAACTGCCAAAATATCAGTCGGTGGGTAACCGCCTGGCAAGTTTGTCGGTACGTAGTCAATAGAGGCCGAGCCGGTTTTTTGGGTGTAGTCATAATTGGCGGGGTCGGTGTAGATGTTGGTGCTGCCGGCAACGACTATAGAATTAGAGCCGCAGCCGGTAAAGCCGGCGGGCTGGTTTTGAAAAACGTTGTAGTTATATTGCACGCCGTAAACCGCAACTTGCTGATTGCAGTGATAGAAGGTGTTAGGAAATGATCCGGCAATGTTGCCATAGTAAGTAAAGTCCGAATAAGTGCCTGAAGCGGTGGCGACATCCAGCCCGTACTCGCCTGTCGTGAAGGAGTTATAGCGAACCGTGAAATGATCGTCTAGCGACGTATAGGCCGCGTAGCGCGATATAGATAAAACATGCGCTGTCCCGCTGTTAGGTCCGTTGCAGCCGCCGGCCGAAGCGTAGAATTGATGCGAGCAAGTGGCATCGAAGACATTGTTTTGTATAAGTACATATTTAAGGATGTCCGAATCGCCCTGCATGGAAATCCCAAGCTGAGCGCAGTTGAGAAATTTAGAACGCTGGATAGTTACATGGTCAGCACTCCACCAGTGGATGCATTCAATGTGCTCGCCGGCGTGTGTCCACTGGACATTCTCGATTAGGTCATTATCAAACAAAACGTATCTAGATTGGTACGGTGCCGGCGAATTGCAAAACCCAACAACGTTTGAATAATCGTTATAGCCTTCGTTGATGTGATTAAAAGTAGAGTCCACGAAAGAGACATGATCCATGGCTCTAGTTAAAAAGCCAACGGCGCTCATGTTTTTAATTATTATATCCTGCACCGGTGATACGGCCGGACACGGCTGTCCGCCGTAGGCTGGTGGATCCTTTACCGAAAGACTGCCGGCACCTTGGGCAATTTTTAAATTAATGCCGTCTAGATAGACATAAGGCACGACAATGTCTAGGTTATCTAGCGTTACAGCACCGGATGATTCGGGCAAGAACTTTATGCAGTCGGTTAGGTTTTGGGCCGTTGAGGTACCATCCTGCCAGGTGGCATTCCAGCGACAGAAACGGCTAGCACTGACAGTTTTTGCCGAAGAGATAGCTTGCGAGGGATAATTTCCAGCCTTAACGACTACTACGTCACCGAAACCGGCTGCCGAGTAAGCAGCGTCAAAACTGCCGCAGGCCTGTACATCGTTATAGGCCGCAGGCGTCGCCTGGCGGGTACATGTACCACCATTGGTATCAATCCATAAATTAGCCGTAGTGGTAGCGGCATTGCTAGTCAGGAGCATGTAGGCTCCGATGGAGGCAAAGATTAGTACAAAGGCTAGTAGGAACAGTTTAGAAAACGACGGGTCTCTTAGGCGTCGTTTTTTTGTCATAAGCCCTATTATAGGAGGTTGTCCTGCTTTGGGAAGAGGGTTTAGCTACAGCCGGTAGTCGAACCGCAGGCAGTACAGACATAGCAGGTGCCGGCGCGCATGGTTTGGTTGCCGCAGTTATAGCAAAGCGGAGCCGAGCTGTCTTGAACTACGCTATCCTTTTGCGGTTGAGGAGCGGTTGCTTTAGACGCCGGCTCGTCTTCGACAGCTGGTACTACATCGGCGGTACTGGCGGCAATCGTTGTCATAGCTTCGGTGATAGCCGCTTCGGCTTCGGCCAGGGTTTCCATGGCCTGGTCGGCAGTGGTTTCCATGGCTTCTTCTTCGGTGGTATTGAGCAGGCTGGTCTGCCCCACGGGCATCTCGTCGATATTGGCCAGACCAACTTCTAGCTGATCGTCAAAGCTCAAATAGGTCTTGCCCAGCCGGCGAAAGATGTAGTCGATTAGCGAACTGGCGGTGCGGATATCAGGATCATCGGTAATACCCGATGGCGCGAAGCTGGTGTTGGTGAAGCTACGGATGAGCTTTTTCAGAGGTACGCCGTATTGCAAGCCGTGGCTAACAGAGACGGCAAAGGCGTCCATAACGCCGCGCAACGTACTTCCCTGCTTAGAGATACTGATAAACAGTTCTCCGGGTCGCCCATCTACGTATTCTCCGACCGTAAAGTAGCCGCGCGTACCAGCCAGAGTGAACTTGAAAGTCTTGGAGTTTCGAACTCTTGGTAACTCTTCTCGAGCCCCAACCAAATCGGTTGGGATGTCAGCCGCGATAGCCGGAGCATCTTGTTCGCCTGAGTCTTTTTTGGCCATCGACAACGGCTGGGCATATTTGGAATTATCGCGGTATATGGCTACGGCTTTGAGGCCGAGTTTCCACGATTCAAGGTGCAGTTGTTCGACGTCTTCGACGCCTACATCAGCCGGCATGTTTATGGTCTTGGAAATGGCTCCGGACAAGAACGGTTGGACGGCTGACATCATTTTAACGTGTCCCATGTAGTGGATAGCGTTGTCGCCCATACTACAAGCAAATACTGCCAAATGGTCATTTTTAAGGTGTGGCGCGCCAATTATTGTCTTTTCTACATCAATGTAATTGATTATATCGTCTACCTGAGATTGATTGTAGCCGAGGACTGATAACGCCCGCGGTACGGTCTGGTTGACGATGCTCATAGTGCCCCCGCCGACTAATTTTTTAACCTTCACGAGGCCTAGGTCGGGTTCGATTCCGGTAGTGTCGCAATCCATCATCAGGCCGATGGTACCAGTTGGTGCCAGCAGAGTTGCCTGTGAGTTACGCACACCGTGCAATGCGGCCAGCTCAACAGCTTCGTCCCAAGCGCTAGCGGCCGCGCTTAGTAACTCTTCAGAAACCATCGAGGCGTCAATTTTTTTGACCTCATCGCGGTGCATCTTCAGAACGTCGTTCATAGCTCTGCGGTCACGATCATATCCGGCAAAAGGCCCGACTTTACGAGCAATCTTAGCGCTGGTAGCGTAGGCGTGGCCGGTCATCAGAGCTGTAATAGCCGCGGCTTGCCCCCGGCCTTCATCAGAGTCGTAAGGCAGGCCTTGAGCCATCAGTAGAGCGCCCAGATTAGCATAACCAAGGCCCAGCTCGCGGTAAGCCCGAGCATTTTTGGTAATCTTAGGCGTCGGGTATTCCGAGTAGCCCACCAGTATTTCCTGGGCCGTGAACATTATCTCTACGGTGTGTTTGAACGATTCGATATCAAACGAACCGTCGTCTCGCAAGAAACTAAGCAAGTTTATGCTGGCGAGGTTACACGCCGAATTATCGAGGTGCATGTACTCGCTACAGGGGTTAGAGGCGCTGATGCGCCCGGCGTTGGGCGTTGTGTGCCAACGGTTAATTGTGCTATCGAATTGCATGCCGGGGTCGGCGCATTCCCAAGCGGCTTCGGCGATTTGCCGGAAGATATCGCGGGCCTTGACACTTTGCAGGCTGTCACCATTGGTGACGGCTTTCAAATCCCAGCTATCGTCGTTTTCCACGGCTTGCATGAACTCGTCGGTAACTCGCACTGAGTTATTGGCGTTTTGATACTGGACCGAGTAGCTGTCTTTGCCATCTAAGTCCATGTCGTAGCCAGCCTCAGCTAGTACGCGAGCCTTGCGCTCTTCCCTAGCCTTGCACCAGATGAATTCCTCAACATCCGGGTGGTCGGCGTTCATGATAACCATTTTGGCCGCCCGCCGCGTCTTACCGCCCGACTTGATGGCTCCGGCCGAAGAGTCGGCGCCGCGCATGAACGACAGCGGACCGCTGGCCGTACCGGCACTTTTGCCCAGGCGTTCTTTAGAGCTGCGCAGACTGCTGACGTTAATTCCCGAGCCACTGCCACCCTTGAAAATTAGACCCTCTTCCCTGTACCAATTAAGAATGGCGGGCATGGTGTCGTCGACAGCCAATATGAAGCAGGCGCTGGCTTGTTGGGCGCGTTCGGGTGCGCCGATGTTGAACCAAACCGGAGAGTTGAAGGCCGCGCGTTGGGTGGCCAGCACAAATTTCAACTCTTCACGGAAGTCTTCGGCCTCTGCTTGGGTGTCAAAATAGCCCTCTTGACGGCCGCTACGAGTTACAGTGTCGGCTACGCGGTCTATAAGGTGCTTTAGTGAGCTTTCGCGCTCGGCGGTACCGGGGGTTCCAGAGAAGTACTTCTGAGCAACGATATTGATAGCATTTTGGCTCCAGCCCTCAGGGAATTCGACGCCTTTTTGTTCAAAGACAGTCTCACCGCTAAACGGGTTCATTATCTGCGAGTCACGCTTTAACCACTTCAAAGCCTCGTAGGCCTTGGTTTTAGGTTTGGTAAAGACGCGCTTAACTTCTAATTTTGTAACTTGTGCCATTTTTCCCCTCT
>CAZPFQ010000020.1:4466-6137 GCA_964585885.1 uncultured Candidatus Saccharibacteria bacterium
TTGGTAAAGACGCGCTTAACTTCTAATTTTGTAACTTGTGCCATTTTTCCCCTCTCTTTCGAGCTACCAGCCCATGGCCACTAGCCCTGCTATATTTGATTTTTAACTAACTTTTTGTTTAGAGCTAGCCGGGAGTGTGAGCGTCTCTCAAGCTCACACCACCCTTTGCTCCCCTAGACTTTCTTCACTATATACCACGAACAATGTCCCGGGCAACATGTTAACTCGGATTTTTTCAGGGCTCAGTTAGTTTTGCTGCTTTTGGCCTTGGTTTTGTTCTTGCGAATCTTCGAAAGCTCGCGTTCAAAACCCGATATGTCGCGGAAACTGCGGTAAACGCTGGCGAAGCGCACGTAGGCTACTTCGTTTAGTTTTGGCAGCTCGCTCATTACCAGCTCGCCGATGGAGACCGAATTAATCTCGGGCTCGCCGCGAGCATAAAGTTCGCGCTCGATGCCGGCGACAAAATCTTCCAGCTGGACGCCAGTGACAGTTGTTTTCTCTGCGGCGTGCTGAAGGCCCGCCAGCAACTTTTCGCGGCTGAAGAGCTCCCTTGTGCCATCCCGCTTAACGACTATCAAATGCGGCCGTTCTAGGCGCTCATACGTGGTAAAACGATAGCCGCAGGCTAAACATTCTCGGCGGCGGCGAACGGCATCGCCGTCAGCGACGTCGCGTGATTCTACGACTTTGTTATCTGTTGAGCCGCACTGTTGGCATTTCATTTGCTTAGTGCCTCTGATTATCCCTGTTTTTTAGCTGTTTCGTCAATGTGCTATCACTACATTTAGTGCTTGTGCCAAGCATATTAACCCCACCCGTAGCGGCCATGCAAGTATTTTGTGCTGTAGTTTTCACAAAATTTAACGCCACTTAACTCTTTGATTTTTTCTTGGGCTCAGGGGTAGATTTTTTGTTGTCTTTTTTTTCGTCGTCTTCTATCTCGTCGTCATCTGAAGTCTCGGGCTCCTCGGCTTGCAGCTCAGTAGAAGGCTCTTCAGAATGGCTTTCTTGGTCCTCATCACCCTTTTCTTCAGCTGGTTTATCTTTCTTGCCGCGTCGAAACCGGCGCAGGAATGAAGGGGTCTCGTACTTCTCTTCGTCATCCTCGGGCTGATCTTTGTCGGATGTATTGCCGTCGTCTGATAGTGCCCATATATTCGGCGTTTCTTCAGAATGAAAATCTTCGGCTTGAGCCTGGGCGTCGTCTTTTAGCTCCATGTCCAGGTTGGCCATGTCTTTCTCGTCAACTTGCGGGTGGGTGATGCTGCGTAGCTCTTCAGAGCGCTTAGCCAGGGCCGCTCCGGCGCGGTCGCGCGTGGAGTAGTAGGATTCGTCAAAACCGGTAGCCACTACAGTTACGATGAGTTCGCCTTCGAGTTGAGGGTTTATGGTGGCTCCAAAGATGATGTTGGCATCCGAGTCGGCGGCGGCCGTTATCGATTCGGCAACCGTATTGATTTCGTGCATGCTCATGTCGTTACCGCCTATAACGTTGAACAATATGCCGCGAGCACCGTCGATTGAGATTTCTAGTAGCGGTGAGCTAATGGCTTGCTGGGCAGCTTCGATAGCCCGGTTTTCACCACTGGCGCGGCCTATGCCCATAAGCGCCGAGCCGGCGTCGGCCATAACGGTTTTAACATCGGCGAAATCGAGGTTAACTAAGCC
>CAZPFQ010000021.1:0-4099 GCA_964585885.1 uncultured Candidatus Saccharibacteria bacterium
AAATGTATTAACAAATTAATTAATTATATTGTTATTTGGGCGGGCAAGGAGAATAAAATATGAAGCTACAAGTAACTCAAGAAAACTTAAACCGCGCCCTTAATTCTGTGGCAAAGGTCGCAAATAGCCGGGGTACCCTGCCGGTTCTAGCCAACGTGCTTATCAAAACTTCAAATAACCGCCTAAGCTTATCCGCTACAAACCTGGACATAGCCATCACGCACTACATCGGCGCCAAAGTTAAAAACGAAGGCTCGATAACCGTGCCAGCAAGGCTTATGCAGGATTTCGTAGGCAGCTTACCCGAAGGAGTAATCGACCTAGACCTTCAAGAAACCAAACTAAACGTTAGCACCAAACAATACCAGTCAATTGTAAATGGGATCGTGGCGGACGACTTCCCCGTGATGCCCGCAATCAGCGGCGGGAAAAAGTGGTCGATAGAAGGCTCTGTTTTCAAAAAAGGCTTACAACAGGTGGTTTTCGCCGCGTCAAATGATGAGACCCGTCCAGTCCTCACAGGAGTGTTGCTACAAACCATAGGGCAGAAACTATGCATGGCGGCCACCGACAGTTATCGTTTGGCTGAAAAAGAACTGGGTACCAACAAGGATGACATACAGCTTTTGGTGCCGGCTTCAGCCATGCAAGATTTGTTAAGGGTGTTGGGTGACTCCGATGATAAGGTGAATATTACCCACGACGAACAACAGGTATTATTCCAGGTTGGCGATATTGAACTGGTAACCCGTCTGGTTGATGGCAAATATCCTGATTACAAAAAACTTATCCCTGCTAAGTTTGATACTGAAGCTAGGCTGAAAAAAGCCGACCTGACCAATGTCACAAAGGTCTCCAGCCTATTTGCCCGGGAGAGCGCGGGCAGCGTGACCATTGAAGTTGATGATAAATCCGGCCAGTTGAGTATTCGGTCGGTTGCCTCACAAATAGGTGAAAACACCGCCACCGCAGCCTCTAAGGCCAAGGGGAGCGGCAGTATAACTCTTAACTCACGATACCTACTGGACGGGCTTAACGCCCTGTCTGGCGACGAGGTAGTGTTTGGCTTCAACGGCAAGCTTGAACCGACACTTTTACACGACCCGGCCAGCCCGGACTACAAACACATCATCATGCCGCTGAAGAGCTAACCTAATATAATAGCTGTATGGTCACAGATTTGCGCCTGCAGCACTTTCGCTCCTACAAGGACGCTTCGTTTGAGCTCTCGCCGGGGGTTAACATCGTTGTTGGGCCGAACGCCAGCGGCAAAACCAACCTGTTAGAGGCACTGCTGGTATTGGCTAGAGGTAATTCATACCGGGCGAAAGATACGGAATTGATACAATTCAAAAAAACCTGGGCCCGACTAGATGCAAACCTGAGCAATGGCGGCAAAAGAACGGTCAAGATAATCAGCGAGCCAAACCCAGGGAAAGTTTATGAAATCGACACCAAAATTTATAAGCGGCTTACCTTGGACCATAGTCTACCCGTCGTTCTATTTGAGCCGGATCATTTAAGGCTACTGTCCGGCGGTCCGGAAAGGCGCCGGGACTACCTGGATGATCTGCTTGAGCAAACCATACCTGGCTACGGGGTATTGCGGAAGCAATACCGCCGGGCTTTGTCGCAGCGTAACGCTTTACTCAAACAACACGCCAGACCAGAAACTCAGATCTTTCCCTGGAACATACGGCTGAGTGAACTGGGCGGGCAGATTGTGCAGGCGCGCAACCAGTTAACAAATCAGCTTGATAAAGAAACTGGCAAACTGTATAGAAAACTTTCCCAGGCCAAGACCAAAGTAGATTTAAGTTACCAAAGCCAATGGCCGTCTGAAGGTTACGAAACAAGACTTCTAAAATATCTCGAAACTAGTTTAGAAAAAGATAAAGCGCGCGGCTTTACTTCGGCCGGGCCGCATCGCGAGGACCTAATAATATTATTCGATGGGCGCCCGTCGCAGGAAACCGCGTCACGCGGCGAAAACCGCACCGCCGTTTTGGCTCTTAAGATCGTCGAGCTCAAAATAATCGGGGACATCCGCGGTGCCAAACCGCTTCTTCTACTAGATGATGTTTTCAGTGAACTGGATGGCAAACGCCGCCATGCTCTTACTGACTACCTGGCTCCCTACCAGACTTTTATAACCACCACTGACGCCGACGCCGTAGTCGGCCATTTCACCGAAACAACCAACATCATACCCCTAACTAACAAATAGTTATCTAGCCGCCCGGTAATGATGAGGTAGAGTTGAACACCGGCTGGCCGTCATTAGAATATAATGACAAATTGATCGTGTTAGGGTTGGTATGGTTAGTACTAGCTTTATAAGGCACGGAATCTATGACCAAGCTGAAATTTAAAACAAAAGGCTCATCAGTGCCCGCCTGGCGGCGGCCCGGGACAACACTATCCTGATCTATACTTACCGTCTCAGCTTTTGGGTTAAAGCGGAAGATATAATGCTCCAAATCACTTAACTGAGCCGATGAAAGGCCATTATCTAGAAGCGCGTTAGTACCTTTAAAGTTTATGTCACTTGCCGATCGAATCCTGAACTGCTGCACCGGTTTAAGGTAGACGGTAACTGAGTGTTTTTTGACAACTCGTACCTGCTTAATGGTCTGTTTGCCGCTCCCGGTTGCTGATATCTGGTAAACACCGGGCTTCAAGCGTGCGCTTGCTTTGCCGGTACCCAAGATAACTGTGCGATGATCTGTCTGCCCGACACCTATAAGAGCATTGCTGTTAGGAGAAATAATGCTGACAACACCAGTGCCTTGATAGCTAATGACGGCCTTCACAATAATATATAAACTTGCCGCTATGATGGCGGCAACCACCAGCCTTAGCATTCTTCGAGTCAATATAGCCGGGTCGTTAGTTTGCCAAAGGCTCATAGCCCCTCACTCCTTGACTATTTAAATAGGCCACAACATCTGGCGGCAGCTGGGTTAAAGCGTCAAACGAAAAAGCTGTGCCCGGGCCGAGTACGACCTGATAGGTGCCGCTATTCGCTCGTAAGACCAAATAGGCATCATTATTGTTCTGTAGAGAAACTTTAGCGACCGCCCAAACACGATTATCAAAATACTTAGTATTCCCTATGTGGTAGTCTTTGCCGGCCACAGGGAGGCCAAGGCCGGACTGGGGGGTAGCTAAGCTTTGTGAAATGGCGCCCGCCAATGGCGGCGCAGGCGCTAACCTAACTTCCCCTAGCCCGTCCAGCAAAATAAACCTAAAAAGCACCGCCAATATAAGCATGACGAACGAAAATATTAATAATTTTAAATCTGATCGGTTCATGCCAGTTTTATTATACCTTTGCTATTCATTTACAGGCCCTTAAATACCTGGCCCGGCCCAGCGCCAAGCGCCGCCAGTGAAGTAACTAGTAGAAAAAGTAGTTGGGCCAATCTTTTCACCGGTACTATGAGCGCCAAAAGTATAGACTGTACCACCCTGAACATGATCAACTATTTCGACATGCTCTGATGACGTGACAATATCGCCTGCTTGAGCCTGAGATATTGGTATGGAATGCCAGTATTGTGAGCCAGTACCTACCATTTTGCCGCCGACGGTCCACATAAAGCTCTGGCCGAAAGCATCGTCAACAGCGACACTAACTAAACCAGAACAATCCAACCCGCATGGGCTGGGGTTGCCGCTCATCCCGGCCGGATCACCATTCACAGGCCCCCCATGCGGCTGATTATTGGGCGGGTTGGAGGGATCCGGACATCTCTGCTTAAAAGGCTTATATCCTTGGTGGCCACCACCATACTCATAATAAATACCTTGGTAGGCTTTAGCGGCACAAAGTATCTTGGCAGTTCCGGTGACGGTTTGGCAATCCGGGCTGCTTGAAACTGAGCAACTTCCACCATTGACACTCCCGCCAGTAGCGCTGCCTGCCAGTTTATTGAATTCTGTGACGCCAACACTTGCCCTGTCCGAACAACTCGAGTAGCTTAAGTCGCACCGCTCGAAATTATCTCGAAAATACTCAGCCGCCTCGCCAGGTTTAGTTATTTTTTTAATCCAGGGTACTATTTTAGAGAAACCTTGGGAGCTTTTACCGTTCATT
>CAZPFQ010000022.1:0-3780 GCA_964585885.1 uncultured Candidatus Saccharibacteria bacterium
GCCCGCACCGCCCGTCACGAGAATTTTAGTCATTTCCTCCTTTATTTTACAGTATTATAGGTATAGTTAATGCGAAAACGACTGATTACATTCGACCTAGACGGCACACTAGCACCATCTAAAGCAGCCTTGCCCGACAAAATTGGAGAGCTCTTGAGTCGACTTTTGGCAAAATACCAAGTCTGTGTAATATCGGGCGGTAAGTACGAACTATTTCAAAGACAACTGCTGTCTAACTTGCACACTGAGCCCAAACTACTAGCAAATTTACATCTGATGCCGACCACTGGTACTCGTTACTACAAGTTTGATTTGGAAAAGCAGGGCTGGGCTGAGGTATATGCCGATAACCTTACTCAGAAGCAAAAGGACAGAATCTCAGAAGCGCTAAATGACGGCCTGGATAAACTCGGCTGGCGGCCCCATAAACCCTGGGGAGCTCTTATTGAGGATCGTCATAGCCAGATAACACTTTCGACACTAGGGCAGGAAGCACCGCTGGAAGCCAAAGAAGCCTGGGACCCATCAGGAGAACGAAAGCAAAAATTGAGAGAAGTCATAGCACCACTTATACCTGAGTTTGAGGTTAGGGCCGCCGGAACCACATCGATTGACGTTACAATGCCCGGCATTGACAAGGCTTACGGGATGCAAAAATTACTTGATTTGTTAAGTATTTCTAAAGAAGAAGTTCTGTTCATGGGTGACAAACTTATAGAAGGCGGCAACGATTACCCGGTCAAGGCGATGGGTATTGATTGCATGGAAGTATCGCACTGGCAAGACACGGCTCTTATTATCGAAGCCATATTGTACGTTTCGTAAGAGCACAGGCCAAATGCTTGTAAAATATATGATATATGGTATTATATTCCTATATATGAGCGAGTTGGCCCCACAAATTGAGAGCTCTCAGACAGGATTAAAGTTTTTTGATGAAGCTCTGGAATCCTTGCGGCCGTATCTGGATTCTGAGGATACTATTGACTTGCAGTTTACCCCCGCCACCAAGATCAATTACAAAGGTAAACCCGGCAGCTTAAGATTTTTTGTGTACGAGCCCGGCTCCGAGGATTCACAATATTCAGCTAGTATTTTCGCCGAGATAATTCACCCGGGAGCCAAAAGAGACATTATCCGTGTCCAGCGTGAACGGCTGAACCCAGAAAGCATATACTATCGGAGTGAGCCGGCTGAAGTTCAAAAAATCCAAAGAAAAATATACTCTCTCAAAAACCTTGTAGAGTCTTTCGATAATCAGCTAGGACAATCAGTCAGATAGCCTAAACTCCGCACTGCCCGTAGCCGCTGTCTAGAACCTTGTTTTGCGTGGATATGAATTGCCAGCGGTAAGCCTTGGTATATAACTCGAGCTTGAGTGCCCCGAATGAATTATCTAGGGCTATCTGGCTGTTTGGCGCAGCCGCTTTCTTTTTATATAGGGCCTTGCCGCCGGTACCGACGGTGAATTGACGAATACCTTGCGGGTCGGGCTGGCCAGACGGTGACTGCGGAGCAAAGCGCTCATAAATATGATCGTGGCCGTTTAACACAATCTCAGCTTGATAAGTGGATAGCTCGTTCCAAAAATCGGTAGATAAATTAGCTGATGCTTCATCCTCGGAGTAGGTTCCGGAAGTGAAACGAGGGTGGTGCCAAAACGCCGCAACGCAAGCCAGCTTATTCTTTTGAAGGTCACTGCGCAGCCAAGTCAGTTGGGGGCTTTTGTTGCCGCAGCCATCTATGTAGGCGCAATTTGAGTTCAATGAAATGATATGCCATCCCCCCAGGTTGAAGCTGTAGTAGCTTTTATCCGGGCTACCGGCTCTGCCAGTTGGTCTTGATTCGTTGAAATAGTTGAAATAGCCTGCGGCTGACGGAGTGCCGTATTCGTGGTTACCAGGCGTAGGGTAGGTGATGAATTTTAACTTTCCCCAAGTTTTGTCGTACAGGCTGTTGTACTTTGCCAGTGCGCCGTCATTGTACTGCAAATCTCCGAGGGCCAAAAAAGCGTCTGGTTTGAGCGAGCTCGCGAGATTGTAAACCGCTTCGTCTTGGCAATATCCCAAGCTCTTGACCAATCTGTGCAGGTCGGTTGGGTCGCAGACCATATCTCCGACTGCAACAACTGTTTTAGCCTGAGATGTTGTAGATACTGTCTCAAGGATAGAGACTTTGTTAAACACATCCTTTGAAGATAAGACGTACCAGCAAGCAAAGCCTATGATAAACACCAGAAAAACGGCAGTTAATGATAACAGCCACTTCACCTTGTTACTTAGCTCAACTCTGTGGGGGTCTGTCACGGCTAGTTACCTTATCGATGAATTTGCCGAACTTGGCTTTAAAGGTATCCTGGCTATAATTTGACGCCTGCCGGCTGATTGATGCGTGGTTAAATTTAGAAACGTCGAACGATTTAAGTACTTCGGCTAGGCTGTCTGATGACTGCTCATTAAAAAACGCACCGGTCTTACCGGGGACCACGTAATCCAATGCCCCGCCGGCTTTGTAGGCGATAACCGGAGTGCCAGCAGCCATGGCCTCTACGGCCACGATACCGAAATCGTCGATACCGGGGAAAATGAATGCCTCGGCCTCGCCAAAGCGCTCGGCTAGCTGCTCGTCTTCAACTTTTCTTAGGAAAGTTATATTTCTGCCAGCCATCTTTTTAAGACGACGGTGTTGGGGACCTTTGCCGATAACAATCAGTGGTTTTTCGGCCTTGGTTGCCGCTTCGACTGCCAGATCGAAACGCTTATATGGGGTCTGGCGGCCTGCGGTAACAAAGCCTTGTCGTGACTGCGTATCTTTGATTTGGCTCATGAAGCGTTCTACGTCGACCGGCGGGTGCACAACCGTGGAATCGCGGCCGTAGTATTTCTGAATTTGCTCTTTGGTGAAGTTAGAATTAGCTATCAAGTGATTAGGGCGCTGGGCGGCTTTGTAGTCCCAACGGCGCATCGGACCGACCAATATTTTGAGCCCGATCCTGGCAACCGGATCTAGCCAGCCGAATCCCGGATGCTTAAGGTACTCTTCATAACGGCTCCAATAATAATGTGTTGGCGCGTGGATGTACGAGACGTGCATAGCATCGGTGCTGGCTTTAACAAACTTAGCTTCTGCGCCGCTCGAGGAAATTACCAAATCAAAGCCACTGAGGTCTAGGCCTGAAAACCATAGCGCTCTAAGCGGCGGTAAAAACTTTCGCAGTTTCGAAAACGGCCAGCGCTGCATATAGCTAGTTATAACTTCAGTATCTTCGAACTTTAGACGCCACTTATCCGAACAATAGGCTGTGTAAATCGGCGCTTTGGGGTACAGCTTATGAATTTCGTATACTACCCGCTCAGCGCCGCCACCCACAAACCAATCATGAACAATAGCAACTTTCATATCACTTGGCGCCGATGCGAGAGAACACCACCCGGACGGTTTTAACCAAAATTACCAAATCAAGCCAGAAACTCCATTTTTGTACGTAATAAAGGTCTAACTTACGCCGCTCATCGAAACTAATAAGCCGTCTACCGGAAACCTGAGCGAGGCCGGTTAAGCCCGATTTAACAGCTAGGATAAGGTCTTTGTTATCATGTTTGAAGTCACCAGGTTGAAGGGCGCGAGGGCCAACTAAGCTGATATCGCCCTTAAAAACATTAATTAGCTGCGGCAGTTCATCGAGGCTGCTACGGCGCAGAAACTGTCCAATAGTAGTTACGCGTGGGTCATCCGGTAGATAGTCGCCGTTTTCGCGATATTTTTTGGCTAACTCCGGCT
>CAZPFQ010000023.1:0-3284 GCA_964585885.1 uncultured Candidatus Saccharibacteria bacterium
TATGATATCGCGAGCTCACCGTTTCAGCGGACCAAGAAGCCTAAAATTTGTCTATCAAAAAGGTTCCTCTACCCGAGGTCCGTTTTTTGCACTCAAGATCGCCTCTAACCCGCGGCGCCAGACTTACCGGGTGGCCGTGGTAGTCAGCCGCAAGGTCCATAAGTCGGCCGTCGTCCGCAACCGTATCCGCCGCCGGCTTTACGAAACCATTAGGCAATTCGAGTCAGATATCACTGGGCCATACGATATCGCGATTAACGTTTTCAATGGTTCTATTGTCGATGAGCCGTCCGGCTCGTTGTCCCGATTACTGAAAAAACAGCTGAGAACTTCCGGCGTCATTAAGCAGGCGGATAATAAGTAGAATTCACAATGCTAATTCACAAAACTTGATAAGTTTTCCACCATTGCGTCAACCTTTTCCACAAAAATAACAGATATAGCTGTCTTGTGTGTATAACTTGATACCTTACGTGCTAATGTTGAATATCCCAAGAAGATTGTCCTTCGTAGCTGTGGAAAAGCCGCGCCGACTTGTCTATAGTAGAGACTAAATCGAAGCTAAGTAACAATACAGGAGGGTCGAAAATCTAATGGAGCAAGATGCACTCTGGCAAGCAGTTCTTGGCGAAATCGAACTGACTGTTTCACGAGGCAATTTTGTTACTTGGTTCAAAAATACTCACATCCTGCGTTATAAAGACGATGTCTTGGTGGTCGGTGTGCCTAATGTCTTTGTTAAAAACCAGCTAGAGAAAAAATTCAACTCGCTAGTGGTTGATGTGCTGGCCAAAAACGGCGCCAAGCCCCGTAACGTCGAGTACCATATATCATCGGCGGCTATTATTAGCCCGCGGCGAGACGAATCACAAATTTTCAACTCCGCAACGTCAAGCTCCAATACAGCAACCGCTCAGCTGACCAAGCCCAAGGCTACTATCGCCAACGTCACTCACGCTTACCGCCAAGGGCTCAATCAGCGCTACAGCTTTGATAACTTTGTTGTAGGCGCCAGCAACGAGCTAGCTTACGCCGTCTGCCAATCCATCAGCCAACAACCCGGCAGTAAGCATAATCCACTATTTATTTACGGCGGTGTGGGCATCGGAAAGACTCATCTCATCCAGGCAGTTGGCAATACCGTGCTAGCCGCCAGGCCAGACGCCAGAGTGGTCTATGCTTCGACGGAACAATTCGTCCAAGAGTTCGTGGACAGCTTGCGTATCAAGAAAAACACCCACGACTTTTCTACTTATTACCGTAGTGCGGATGTGTTGATAGTCGATGATGTACAATTTTTGGCCGGCAAAGAGCGCGTCCAAGAGGAGTTTTTTCACACCTTCAATGCGCTATACCAAGCAAACAAACAACTGATTATGAGCTCGGACAAACCGCCTAAAGAAATTCCAACCCTCGAAGACCGCTTGCGCTCGCGCTTCGCCTGGGGAATGACCATAGACATGCAGACGCCCGATTTTGAGACGCGCTGCGCTATTTTGCAAAGCAAGGCCGCCTCTCACGACATTGAGCTGCCAAAAGACGTTGTGGAGTTTTTGGCCACCCGCGTACAGAGCAACATCCGCGAGTTAGAGGGTGCGCTCAACCAAGTGCTAGCCTACTGTGAAATGCGCGGTGTTGAGCCGGACATGCAAGTGATAACCGTCATGTTTGAGGGTAGCAAGAACCGTCCCAAGCATCTCAGCGCCCGCCATATCATTGAGCGTACTGCTCGGCATTTTCATATATCAATGGAGGATATTTTGGGCCCTAAGCGTGATAAAGATATTGTGGTACCGCGTCAGATTGCTATGTACATGCTGAGATCGGAGCTACATTTGAGCTTTCCTAAAATCGCCCACGAGCTCGGACGTAAAGATCACACCACGGCGATTCATTCGATAGATAAAATCGAGAAAGAGATGAGCTACGAAGGACCAATCAAGCAATATGTTACACAGCTAAAGGAGCGGTTGTATGCGTAAAAGTTGTGTAGAACCTTCGCACTTATCCATATCGTCCACAGCTTGGCTTACATACTTAACTAGTCAAGTGTTTTTTATACTCAGTTTCTTCACATCGCTAAGTCGCTATACACTGCCTTTTAAACATGGCAAATTTGGACTTTTCAATCTGTTGAGTCAGGGCTTGTACCCACTTTCCCCTGCCCCTAATAATGAAGCTAAATAATATATAAGGATTATTATATGAAGCTACAGGTCACACAGGAAAATCTCGCCAAAGCACTAAGCACTGTTGCCCGAGTTGCCAACAGCCGCTCTACCCTGCCGATACTTTCTAATGTTTTGTTGCAAACCACCGACAACCGTCTAAGCGTTTCAGCTACGAACCTAGATATCGCCATCACGCACAGAGTAGGCTCCAAGATTGATAAAACCGGCGCCATAACCGTGCCGGCCCGCCTGATGCAGGATTTTGTCAGCAGCCTGCCTGAAGGCGTTCTAAAACTGGAGCTTAATGATAACAAGCTTTCTATTACAACCGAGAAGTATCAGTCGACCATAAACGGTTTAGTAGCCGATGACTTCCCCGTTATGCCGGCCATCACTGCCGGTAGTACCTGGAAGATGCCAGCGGCTGATTTTAAAAACGCTCTTTCTAAAGTGGTTTTTGCCGCGAGCAACGACGACAGCCGGCCGGTACTAACCGGCGTTTATTTCCACACCAATTCGGGCGAGGTGGTGTCGGTTGCCACCGACAGCTATAGGCTGGCGGAACATAAGCTTGGCAAAAACAAGACGGCTGTAAATTTCCTGGTGCCGAACACGGCCGTAGCGGACTTGCTGAGGATAATCTCAGACAATGACAAAGAGGTAGTAGTCACACACGATGACCAACAAGCCTTGTTCCAAGTCGGCGACATAAGCTTGGTAGCTAGGCTTATCGAAGGAAACTATCCTGATTACAAAAAGCTTATACCGGGCAAGTTCGCCACTATAGCCAAAATGAAACGCGCCGACTTTCTTAACATTACCAAGGTATCCGCGCTCTTTGCACGCGAATCGGCCGGCAGCATAACGCTAAAAGTCGAGGACGGCAAAGTTAGTATCAACGCCATCGCATCTCAACTGGGCGAAAACACCGCATCAGCCGATGCCGAAGTAAAAGGGAGCGGCGAGGTTACGCTCAACTCGCGCTATCTGCTAGACGCGTTGAACGCCTTCAGCGGCGAAAGCGTAGAATTTTGTTTCAACGGCAAGCTTGAACCTTGCATACTGCGTGGCGGCAACAGTCCCAAATACCTCCATCTCATCATGCCCCTCCGA
>CAZPFQ010000024.1:0-3192 GCA_964585885.1 uncultured Candidatus Saccharibacteria bacterium
TGGCGGGCCCCGGAACAGGGAAGACACAACTGCTTTCTACCCGCGTTGCGAACATTCTAAACACGACAGATGTCGGCCCCAGCAACATCTTGTGCCTGACATTTACTGACAATGCCGCGCGCAACATGCGCGAACGGCTGACAGAGATCATCGGCAGACAAGCTTACCATGTCGCCATCCATACATTCCACAGCTTTGGAGTAGACATCATAAACCAGTATCCCGACCTTTTTAGCGAGCGACAGCTGCTGCAGCAGGTGGACGAGCTAGGCAGGTACCAGCTTCTGGCAGAAATATTCGAGGATTTACCGCACAGCAACCCGCTGAGTGCTAAAGTGGGTGACAATTTTGTCTTTATTAACGATGCGCTTAACGCCGTCGGCTGGCTGAAACAAAACGCCATAACTCCGGCAGAGCTCCACTTACTGCTGAACGCAAATAAAAAGGCTATAGACGAGCTTTCCACCCCCCTGGCAGAGGTATTTACAGAATCACCGCTGGCAAAGTACCTGCCAAAATACCAAAAACTGCTGAAAAACATTCAGAAATTAGGCACCGGCGAACTGATTTTGGGCTTTCCGACTTTCGCCGATGAGTGTGCCGCCGAACTGGAAGCAGCCATCGTTCAAACCGATACCAGCGGCCGCTACGCGCCAAAAATTACTGAGTGGCGCAACGGTTGGTGCCAAAAAAACACTGAGGGCAAACAGGTGTTTAAGGACGATGGTCAAAACTGGCGCAAAATGCAGGCACTTGCCAATGTTTATCAAGAGCTACTGGACAGCATGAGCCGCCAAGGACTGTATGACTTCGAAGACATGGTGATGGAATCCGTTCACGCAATGGAGCAAAACAGCGAGCTGCGCTTTAACCTGCAGGAACGCTATCAATACATACTTGTAGATGAGTTTCAAGACTCCAACAAGGCCCAGTTGCGAATCTTGGCAGCACTGGGCGACAACCCAGTGCACGAGGGCCGTCCCAATATTATGGCAGTTGGTGATGACGACCAAGCGATTTACACCTTCCAGGGGGCAGAAGTATCGAATATGGCGGCATTTGCTAAGATTTATGGAACAAAGCCGATAATATTGGATGACAACTACCGTTCAGACAAGAAGATTCTGGAAGTTGCCGAAGCCATAGCCGACCAGATCAGTGACCGTCTAGAATCGGTCGTATCCGGAGCCAAAAAAAAGCTCATACCAAACAAAAAATTCCCGAAAACGGCTATTGACTACCAGTCGTTCCCAAGCGAGCTCGCCCAATATAGCTGGATATCCGAAGAAGTTGCTCAGCTAATAAAATTGGGTACTGCGCCAGAAGATATTGCCGTAATCTCCCCGCGGCATAAGTATTTGGAGCGGCTAATGCCTTACCTAGGCGAAAAAAACATTCCTGTAGCATATGAGCGGAAAGAAAACATCTTGGACGCGCCGGTGATTATTGTGCTGACGTCTATGGCAGAACTGGTGGTGGCGCTGGCCGAAAACCGCCAAGATGAAGCCGACGGCCTATTTGGGCAAGTGCTTAGCTATGACTTTTGGGGAATGGAAACTCAACTATTGATAGATATATCCTTGGAATGCTACAAGAAACACCGGCACTGGCTGGATGTACTTATCCAACATAAAAACCCGCAAATTAGAGCGATCACCGCCTGGTTTACAGACCTTGCCAAACGCAGCCAACTGGAGCCGATGGAGTACATGATTGATAAGCTCGTCGGAGGAACTGTCAGCGGTATAGACAGTGAGTTCGACAGAGTTGAATTGCCCACCGAAAAACCATCGAGTTTTACTTCGCCGTTCAGAGAATACTTCTTTAGTCCCGATCGCTACGACCAAGCGACAGAAAGTTATTTAACACTTCTGGGACAGCTATCGACCTTGCGATACAACCTACGCCAGTGGCGACCGAACCAATCTCTTCGTATAAAAGACCTGATTGAATTTACCGCACTTAACCGCTCGGCCGGACTTAAAATAATCGATACCAATCCGCACACGCAAACTACCGCAGCTGTACAGGTCCTGACCGCCTATAAAGCCAAAGGTTTGGAGTTCGCTGCGGTATTTGCCATTAACGCCCAAGACGAAATATGGGGACCGACGGCCAAAAGTCGTGGCTCACGAATCAGCTTGCCGCACAATTTGCCAATAACACCTGCTGGCGATAGTGACAACGATAAATTGCGGCTGCTGTTTGTAGCACTGACGCGTGCCAAGCACATACTGCATATCTGCGGCTATAGTCATGATTTAAACAACAAATTGTCGCCGCAACTAAGCTTCTTAGAAGGAATCGAAGGCCTAGAGCCTAAGCAGGTCAAGAAGCCTGCTTCTGTGAAGGCTGCCGAAATCCTATCAACTGATTGGTCTTACCGCTTCCGCCAGATCATCGCCGACAAACCAGCGCTGATGGCGCCAATTCTGGACGATTACAAACTGAGTGTCACGCACTTAAATAACTTCCTAGATGTTGCCGGCGGCGGTCCTTATTACTATTTGATGCATAATTTGCTGCGTTTTCCCGAAGCTTTGACACCGTCTGCCGCTTACGGCGACAGCATTCACCAGGCTTTAAAATGGCTACATGGCGAGCTGCGCCAAAATGGAAATCAGCCGACCATTTCGGCTATTCAAAATTATTTTGAAGATATTCTCGACCGCAAACATCTAAAAAAATCCGACCACACCAGGTTAAAAGAAAGAGGCCGTGATGCACTGAATCGTTTTATCAAAGAGAAAGGCGGAATTTTTGAGGCTAAGGATTTAGCCGAACGCGGCTTTAATAACGACGGTGTAGTTATTGGTGACGCCCGTCTGAGCGGTAAGATTGATATCATCCATTTCGTTGATTCAAGTACAGTTTCAGTCTACGACTTTAAAACCGGCAAACCGGTGAGTGACTGGACGGGCAGAGATGGTATCGAAAAAATTAAATTGCACAAATACCGCCAGCAACTGCTTTTTTACAAGCTGCTGGTAGAGAGCTCAGCTAGTTTTCAAGGCAGGCTAAAGGTAGTTAAAGGCAGGTTAGAATTCATAGAAGCCGATGCTAGCGGCAAACTACCGCCCGGGTTGGAGCTTGATTACGAGCCTGAAGAGCTAACACGTTTCGCAACACTCATCAAAGCGGTCTGGAAACGGGTTATGGAACTGGACTTTCCGGATACCAGCCAATACGAAA
>CAZPFQ010000025.1:0-3164 GCA_964585885.1 uncultured Candidatus Saccharibacteria bacterium
AAATCGCGCAGAAGCTGTTGTCTGTACGAGCTAAACGCGAGTTGTTTGTTGACAGTAAATAGCGTGATGGTGGCATCAAACAACCTAGAGCTGATATGCACCTCAGAAATCATATCGTAACGAATATCCTCTACGTTTAGATACATCGGTTTTTTATCTACTAGCAAGAGTCGGATATTAGTAGTTACCAAAAGAGCAAAACCGCCGTGATAACGGCCGGGGACGCACTTAATAATTTCCTCATTATCCATGAGAACACGATGCAGTTCGCGGATTTCGGGGCGAACGAAAAAGGTCTTCCTTACCCCTAATTTGGTGAGCTTTGCTTCGATGATGCTTAGTTGTACCATGCGCGCCCTCCTGCTTTGTGCTTATAAGCATATAGTTGTAAACCCCTGTACGCTGTAATTTGCACCACTTGAAATGAATGATTAATATCACAAATATCGTACTAGGCATTAGAGCTTAGTGTATGACAAAATGTAGATATGCTAGCTACCGCCAAACAAGTAGCCGCACTGGTTGGATTATTTAAGGGCGGTACGAGACTTACATATAAAAAGGGTGAGTATATCATCCGACCGGGAGAGGCGCCTAGCGCCGTTTTTTATATAGAGGAAGGTTTAATTAAAGCCTTTAACATCAGTAAGTACGGCGAGGAAAACTTGCTTATCATCCGAAAAGAGCACGAAATCTTCCCGCTTATATGGTCACTGACAGGAGAAGAGAGAGATATTAACTACGAGGCCTTGTCGCCCGCAGTTGTCTGGCGGATAGATCCTGAGGTTTATATAAACTTTCTAGAGCACCACACCAGTGCTTTGCCGCCGCTTCTGGATATGGTAACTGAAATGTATAGGGTTCATTCGCGAAGACTGTTGAATATGCAGTACCGCACAGTCCGCGAAAGACTGGTGTCTTTCCTGCTGATGATGACTGAGCGCTTTGGACAAGAGACAGATGACGGACTATTAATAAATGTGCCCCTGAAACACCAAGACATCGCCAGTTCGATAAGCGCTAGCCGAGAAACCGTTAGCCGACAGATCTCAGTATTGGATAGAAAAGGCCTGATTTCGCAAAAGAGAACTTATTTTACTCTCAAGGATATTGAAGCCCTGAAGGCTTATTTATAAGATTTGGCGGTTGCCAGGGCGAAGATTACCAGTGTTGGGCGCTCCAAAGCGGAGCGCCCAACACGTGAATTTATTGCCTAGATCAGGTTGCAGAAGCGCGCGGTGTTGGGCCATGGGTAATACCCCCGGCCGGCTGAAAACGCACGCTCGGCTACCCACATCTGCTCCAGCGGACTCCAGTGGTCGGCTGTTCCCTTTGAGTCGAGGAATTTGCCGCCATAAGCACGCTGGAAGCTCAGGTCCATCTGTAGCCCCCCATAGTAGGGAGCGTTGGGGTCATTCCAAGCTCCTTCGTAGCGATGGATACAGAGCCAACCCTTCAAGTGTGGTGGGTTTTGTGCCTTTTCTCTGGCCAGCTTGTTACGCTTGAGCCACTGTCTCAGGGTCCAACGCAAGTACCTGACCCCCTTGGCCCACCGCTCGTGATAAGCCGTGGGAGATCTACCAGACAGCATCGCGTCCTGCCACCGCCACGTTGAGTTGCGGTAGAGACGAATGCCTTTCTTTAGAGAGATAACCTTGGCCATCTCTGTTTTCTGGCTCCTCAGTACAAGCTGAGGACGGGAGCTGCCGTCCGGCGCATTATACGCCGACACCAACAGTAAGCTGGCGCACAACACGCATAGCGCGGCCCCCGTGAACATTCCACGGCGGTTTAGCATACTCGTGTCTGCCTCCTTAAGGAACGATAGGTTATCCTCGGCGAACCTATCTGTTGTTGACTGCCAGGTTGTAAGCCACTTGAGGTTCCTGTGCCCCAAGGAAGAGCTGGCTTAAGGTCCGAGCCTCTCAGATTTGCGTCGCGATGCGCGACTCCCTGCGAGACATATGTTCGGACCGGCCTGACAACCGCCACCTTCTATTATAACATCGCTGACGACTACAGTTTTCGCAGTAAATAGAAGCGCTCGACGTTACCATGCGCACCCGAGACCTCGCTATCAGATTTGTTTACGATAGCAAAATATTTTTTGCTCCAAATTTCAAAATCACGAAGGATGTTCCTGCGAAGCTTGTCGTTTTTAATTACGCCCCTATTTAGCGACTCCCTGCCCGCCTCAAACTGGGGCTTCAGCAAAGCGACTATCTGAGTACTGCTTCCGCTCAACTTGGCAATGCCGGGCAAAATCTCCCGTAGGCTGATAAAACTAACGTCTACCAAAACAATATCCGGCGGGTTTTTTAGCTCAAAGCCGCGAATGTCGGTTTTTTCATGGAGTACTACCTTTGGACTGCTACGCAAAGAAGAGTGGAGCTGGTCGGTGCCAACATCTACGGCTATTACTTTCTTGGCACCGTGGCGTAGTGCATAATCTGTGAACCCGCCGGTGCTGCTACCCACATCCAGCACCGACCTATCTTTAAAATCCAGCCCGAAGTCTTCAGCTGTTCCGGCAAGTTTTAGAGCGGCTCGTGAGACATATTGATCCTTAACGGTGAGTTTGATTTTACTGCTATCTGCAACAGAGGTGCCCGGCTTAGTTACTACATTGCCGCCTACCTGCACATAGCCGAGTTTGATATAGTTCTCTGCCTGTGAGCGCGTACTTGCTAAGCTCCGCCGTACCAATTCTTGGTCAAGTCTAAGCCGGTTCAGTTATTTAACCCTTTCACGGTAGGCACCTGAAGTGGTATCGACTGAAACGATGTCTCCGGTTTTTATAAATGCCGGCACCTTAATAGTGATGCCGGTCTCGAGTTTGGCATCTTTAGTGATAGAGCCAGAGCTGTCGCCTCTTACGGCGTCTTCTGTATAAACGACTTCCAGCGGTAAGTTCTTGGGCAGTTCAATGTTGATTAGCCTGCCATCAAATAACTGGGCTGTTACGGTAGCGCCTTCTTTCATGAAGCCTTTAATGTCATCGATGGCCGCGGTGGGCAGGCCATGCTGCTCATAATTTTCGGTGTCCATAAAATAGAACTGACTCTCGTCATGATAAAGGTATTGAACCGGCCGGTTGCTGATATCAGCGCTAGCGATATCCTCTGAGCCTTTGAAAGCTTTGTCTATAACTTTACCGTCTATTA
>CAZPFQ010000026.1:0-3005 GCA_964585885.1 uncultured Candidatus Saccharibacteria bacterium
AATTGTCGAAACCTTGGCGCTCCTCAGCTGTAAAGCCCTTCTTGCCTTCATTTTCCTTGGGCCGGGCCAAATCATCGGCAGTATAAGCCACATTCAGATCGCCGCAAAACACCACCGGCTTGGTTTTCTCCAGCTCCTTAACGTGAGCCAGGAAAGCTGGGTCCCAGTGCTCATGCCGCAATGGAATCCGGGTCAGGTCATCTTTGGCGTTGGGGGTGTACACGGTTACCAAATAAAACTGCTCAAACTCAGCCGTTATCACCCGGCCTTCGTTAGCTGCATCGCGGGTGGGATGGTCGATAAAGTTGTACTTGGCGGCTAGGGAATCAGGGTAGCCATTAGTGACTTTGATCGGGTCAAGCTTGGTAAAGATGGCCGTGCCAGAATAGCCGGGTTTAGTGGCCGAATTCCAATATTGTTTATAACCATCAGGAAGTTCGATATCGGTGTGGTCACGACCGGCCTTGGTTTCCTGTAGGCACAGCACCTCGGGTTGGTATTGTTGCAAAAACTCATTTAATGAATCTTTGCGGATAACGGCCCGAATACCGTTTACATTCCATGAGAATAATTTTAGTTCGGCCATGGCCATAGTTTAGCAATGCCAGCCAGGCTTTAGAAGCTCAAGCGGTTTGCTACAATGACAGCAATGACAGCTCGTCGCAAATCTGGACCGGATACTCATAAACGTACTTTAGCGAAGTCAGTCGGCTTTCGCGGCGTAGTAATTGTGTCTGACACCACAGTTATTTACTTATTAACTCATAAACTGAGTCTGACTCTGGGTTTGACAGTGGCTACTAACCTTGCCAGTATGACGATTTATTACTTGTACGAACGGGTATGGAATCAGATTAGTTGGGGTCGGCGTTAAAGTGTGCGCTTCATATGGGCCATGGAATAATTCCAGTCGGCTTCGGTTTTCTTGTGCGGGTTAAAGATATCTTCGGCGTCAAAAATCTGTTTGATTTCCCGAAAAATTTTCATCATCTCCGGGCCATACATTTCTTCTAGGAATGTGCCACGAATTAAACCATCATTATGTTCGCCGGAAATTGAACCGCCGTAGCTCAGCACTAACTTATTGACCTCGACCATAATCGGATGAATCTTGGCGCGTTCACGCGGTTCGCGCAGGTCCATTAGCGGAATAATGTGGAAGTTGCCATCGCCAACGTGGCCGGCAATGGTATAAATAATGTCGCTGTCATCCAAGATCTTTTGCAACCTTGGCAGAAATTCTGGCAGATGCCGGGGCGGTACGATTAAGTCGTCAATAAACGGGGCCGAGTGTTTATCTTTGACGTTATGTCTCAGCAGGTTAAAGCTCTCGCGGCGAATCAACCAAAAGCGGGCTGATTTTTTGGCATTTTCTGCTCGCTCCGTCATAACATCAAGCTGGCTTTGTTTCAGAGTCTGTTCTAAATTGGCCACTGCCTGCCTGACTTCCTCGGGGCTTTCACCCTCAAACTCGGTTAGGGCGACGAGCTTGGGAATACCGCGGCGTAACCTAAAAACATCCGGCAGAAACTGGAAACCTAAAGCGATGGTTTTGGCGACGCCGAGGATTTTCCAAAAACTAAAGAAGAATTTAATAGCTAAAACTAAGGAATGGTCATCAAAGACTTCAAAGCTATCGGGCTTGGTTGGTAGCACTGTAGTTATTAGCTCACCTAACGGCCGCAGGTCTTTCATATAGATTACAAGCATGCCGGTATATGGCTTAGCTCGTACTAGCTTGAACTCGACTTCGCTTATAAGTCCCAAGGTTCCCTGAGAACCGACGAACAATTTGGATAGGTCAAACGTTTGCTTATCCCAAACATCCCAAACATTATAAGCTGTTGAATTTTTGCTGACCTTGGGTTTGGCGGCGTTGATGGCGTCATAGTTTTTCTCGATCAGTCTATAAACTTTGTTATAGATTTCACCTTCAAAGTCGGTGCGCTTAAGTTTGTCGGCTAGTTGCTCCTTGCTCAGCGGTCCCAGGTGATGCACCTTGCCGTCGCTCAAAATTACCTTCAGTCCATGCACGTAATCGATGGTCTTACCGTAGCGCAAAGTCTTTTCGCCGCCGGCATTATTGGCCACGATGCCGCCAATGGCGCAAATGGCCTTGGAGGCTGGGTAAGAAGGCATTATTAGTTGATGGGCTAGAGTTCGCTTTTCAAACCGGCGGTAGTAAGCGCCAGGTTCAACCTTGATTAAATTATTGTGCGGCGTGCCGATATGAGTAAAGTGCTTGGTAAAGTCGATAACAATCGAATCATTAATGGCTCCGCCGCTCATATCGGTACCGGCACTGCGGGCGGTCAGTGACATAGTTTTGAAGCTGGATTTATTTTGGCGCACAAAGTCTACAAGCTTGCACAGATCAGCGTCGGTCTTGGGGTAAACCACAGCTTGCGGTCGCACCTCAAAGATGCTGGCGTCGCGACTATACTTTTTGAGCACCGAAGGGGCGGTGCTGGTCTTGCCGCGGAAACTGCGGTTGAGCTGCTGTATCCAGCGCATGGTAGCCATTAGTACCAGTATACCAAAGCGCTTGTGTTTAAGGATTTATATTTTGGGGTGTCGTTGATAATCAGTGAAGAAGTAAATCACCGATACGAATGGGTGGACAAGCAGCATACCGATACCCCACATCCACCGGGCGGTAGTGGTAATTTTGGGATTGCGCATGGCGTGCACAAACAAGTAGATCTCCATAAAGAGGAGCGGTAAGAACAGGACGATAATTAGTAAAATTTCGGCTAATTTGGGATCCATTTGGATTATTCCTTTCTGGCGCCCTCGGTAGGATTGTGGCTGGCGCCACTTTCCTCGGTGCTCGCCGAGAGCTAATTGGCATTATCTCTCGCCTGCGCGCCTGCGTCCAACGAACCTGACGGTTCTCATCCTCCGCGGGCTCACAATAGGCCCTAGCTCGACATAGTCGAGCGACGGCCTATGGCGCCCTCGGTAGGATTCGAACCTACAACCTAAGGGTTAGAACTCCTTTGCTC
>CAZPFQ010000027.1:0-2978 GCA_964585885.1 uncultured Candidatus Saccharibacteria bacterium
AGAAGTACTGAAAAAATTTAAGAAAGCCGCCGGTAATCGCGGCATCTTTGGCTAAGAAACTAACAGCCTATCGTTTCGGTGTTGGGCGGCCTTGTGTGCTTTCATTTCTATTTCCGCTTCAGATATCAAGCCCTCAACGCTAGAATTGCCGGGCCAAACTGCACCTCCGATGGCTAAATCTATATTTAGCTCTTGGAATTCGGGTTTTTTCTCTAGCAGTTGTTGCATATTCTCGCCTATGCGTTTTTTAACAAGCTCAATGTAATTTGTGTGAACGTAGTCAAACCTGGTCTCCATCCTCGCCATGTCGTTGGGCTGTTCTGGTTCTCCGCCTAAGACAACAACAAATTCGTCGCCTCCCCATCTGGCGATTACATCATTGCTGCGTATGCTCTGGCTGAGGTTTTCATAGGTATTACATATAACTTGGTCCCCAACTTCGTATCCGTATTTATCATTAATGGACTTAAAGTTGGTCACATCGGCTAAAAGTAAGGCTTTAGGGACTACAGCCGTTTCGAGATATCTTTCTAAGCCCCGGCGGTTTAGAGCTCCGGTTAAGCGGTCGTGGGTTGCCTCGTGTTCAGCTTGAATGGCCTGCTGAGCGACCAATTCCAGCGCCAGCGCCAACCTGCCGATATGATGCAAGTAGGGGTTCGAGATGTTACTTTCGAGAGGTCTTTCTTCGAACATAGGCGTATATTATAAGCTAAAATGCTATATTTGTCAAAAGCTCGTGTTTATGCTCGGGTTTTGTACAAGCTTGACACAGGCGGTAAAATGGTAATAATGTACAAAAATCAAAAAGGCTTCATCCCTATGATTATTATGCTCCTTCTAATTTTAGCGGCCATAGTTTGGTTTGTTTACACCAGAGTGGCGCACTCACGAGGCTAAATGAAGATACTGCTTATAAACAATAATACCGTTCACTTACCCTACCTATATGATGCTCTGGCGGGACACGATATAGAAATCCAGCGCTACGCACCGGGGCTGGATTTTCACTTCTGCGACAAAGATTTGATAATCCTTTCTGGCGGCGGCGGCGAAGGCCTGGAAATTAACGATGCCGATCATCATGGAAAGTTATGGTACGAAGACGAGATGAAATTTGTAAAAGACTGCCAAAAACCCCTAATAGGAATCTGCATGGGTTTTGAAGTGATAGCCAAAGCCTACGGCCAGCCAGTTCCCGAACTTAGCAGGACGGCCTACGGCACTACCACAGTAGAAGCCACCAAAAAAGGCCAAGAACTTTTCAACAAGGCTAGATTTCATCAGATAGAAGCTCACAACTGGTCTGTACCAGAGGCTCCAGATAATTTTGAAATTCTGGCTCAATCCGCCAACGGTGTAGAAGTTATGCATGACCCCGCTAAACGCCAAATCGGCACTCAATTTCATCCGGAACTAGGCGGCTCACTAAAAATTGACCATCTTATTTCCGCCCTGGTTTAACCAAGTACCGCTGTATTGACTTTTCCTCTGTTTTAAGGTATAATTACCCCTTATGGAAATAGGTAATTTCACTTAGATAATTATGAAAAAGACTATCGGAGCATTTGAAAAAGTAAGCTTCCCAGATTTGGGGCTTAATAACGTTGTAGCCAAGATCGACACAGGTGCTACCAGCGGGTCGGTTCACGCTACCAAAATCCAAGAAGTAGTTCTCGAAACCGGCGAACGGGCCGTCAAATTCAAACCCTACGGTAAAAAGCGCACAGTTATAGTCAATTCTTTCGAACTGAGAGAGGTAAGAAGTAGCAACGGAGCATCATCTCTGCGCTATGTGATACCTACTACCGTCGTTATTAAAGGCGTTCAGTACTCTATAAATGTCAGCCTGGCGGACAGGACTCTAATGAAAAAGGGCGTGCTTATCGGTAGAAAATTCCTACGCAGCCACGGGTTCATAGTTGACCCAAACCGCGGCAAGCAGTATCGTGGCGAGGTAAAGTAAGCATATGAAGATTGCAATCTTATCTAAGGGTCCGGCTAACTACTCTACCCAACGGTTGAAGGAAGAGGCGGAGAAACGCGGCCATGAAGTGGATATTATCAATTACGCCAACGCCGAGGCGCGCATCCAACAGAGCAACCCGGTGGTTATTTATGACGGCCAACCCCTAAAGGGTTACGACGCCATAATCCCGCGTATTGCATCTTCTTATACCCGCTATGGTTCGGCTATTGTCCGGCAGTTCGAAATGCAGGGTGTATTTACTACCACAAGCTCAATCGCATTGGTGCGCTCGCGCGACAAGCTGCGAGCTACTCAACTGCTGGCCCGCGCTGGCATCGGTATCCCAAAGACAATTTTTTCCAGAGGCCGTCTTGACCCGGACGAAATTGACCAGCTTGTAGAGGAACTCGGCGGCCCGCCGATAATCATAAAACTGGCTCGTGGCACTCACGGCCGAGGCGTTGTACTTGCCGAGACTCGTAAAGCCGCGCGCTCGGTGCTTCAGGGCTTCTACATCATGGAAGAAGAAGGCACCAACATCCTATTGCAAGAATACATAGAAGAGGCCGCCGGTGCCGACATCAGGGCGTTTGTAGTTGGCGGAAAAGTTATTGCCAGCATGAAGCGCCAAGGAGTAGAAGGCGAATTCCGCTCAAATATACATCAAGGCGGTACGGGAACTCCTATTAAACTATCCGATGACGAAAGAAAAATAGTAGTAAAGGCGGCTAAGGCTATGGGGCTGAGCATCTGTGGTGTGGACCTTATTCGTAGCAACCGCGGGATGCTGGTTTTGGAGGTCAATCCAAGTCCAGGCTTTGCTATAGAGCAGATTACCGGTCGCAACGTCGGCGACAGGATTATTGAATACGTCGAGCTTAATGCCAAGCGTCGCCAGCGCAAAGACCGCGTCGGGGCGTAAGCCAAATTCTTTAAGGCTGATAGCCGCAGCGGCTACGCTATTTTTGATTTTACTGACGGTCATGTTTCATCAATCGAACCACCAGCAGTC
>CAZPFQ010000028.1:0-2970 GCA_964585885.1 uncultured Candidatus Saccharibacteria bacterium
AGCACCACGGACAGGTCAAGAATGTTGACCGTACCGTCGCCGTTTAAGTCGCATTTGGCTTCTGAGGTGCCCCATTTGCTGAGCATGATACTCAAGTCGGCAGTGTTTACCTTGCCGTCACCATTAACGTCGCCAGGGACATTACAAGTTCCAGCATTTTTAGCGCTGGCTTCGTTGCAGTTATCCTTTGCGTAGGCGGTAGAACCAACCAACGAGAAGGCGGCAACTAAGAAGGCTATAGCTAATACTTTGTACTTCATTAAATTACTCCTTAAACTCCCTTATTCAGGAAAGTATGGATATTATACTACTAAAGTATTAAAAAGTCAATACCCACAATCTTATTGCTCTAAGGCGTCAATTGAAAGCTAACAAGCGTAGTCTTGGTCGAGCTTACCGTTGTACTGCATCAACCAGCTGGGTCCGCCCGTGAACTCGTGACCACTGCAGTAGGTAGCGGCCTGCTTGGCCGTACGCCAGGTTGTAGCACCCCAGCCCGGCAAATTGTTCTGCCAGCCGAGTGTGATAAAAGTCCATTGGTAAGTTGTGCTATAAATTCCTTGGTTTTTTATGCCGGCGTCTTTTAGGGCGTCAATTGTACCAGACAAGCTTTGAACATTTTGATTGCTATCACTCATCCAGGTATTACTGGTTTCGACATCTAGCCACCAGGTATCGGAAGATACTTTCTGGCTTTTAGCATAATTGAGGCCGTAAACCGCGGCATTGTAGCCGTAGTTATAAGCCAGGCAGTTTTGGTCGCCGATATTACACTGCTTTGGAGTGTTCTGATATTGCAGGGCATAGGTAAGCCCCGGATAACCCGTATTGAGGTACAAGCTTAGGTTTTTAAACCACGATGCCTGTTTGGCTAAACAATTGTTTTGGCTAAAGTTCTTGCCGCCGGTAACACCGACAATCCCATAGTTTACACCGCTAGGCTGCTTGTCGTTACAGTTCGGCCAAGAAACATCGACCCCAACCGTTCCGGGCTTGTATGGCCCATACGCAAGGGCGCTCGCCGAGAAAACTACGGGAGCCAGTATTGCGGCTAAAATTGATAAAATCTTTAAACGCATAATGGAGGTTACATACTAGCAAAAATTTGGCGTCTTGTCATCTGTTGCGACAGGCAAAAACGTCGCGTTGGACCATATCTCTGAAGTAGCCGTTTCCGGTTGGGCTAAGTTCCTTTTCGACTACCGGCTTGACTACGGCGTCTATGGCTTCGTTAAAAAGATTAATCGGCGGTGTGGGATAAAACATGCTCTGCATTGAACGAATGGAATCGTAATAGACCTCGATGTTATCGGCAGAGAATAATGCCACGTGCATTTTGCATCTTTCAGAGGCTGCCGGATATCTTTCTATCTCGTCAAACATCTGCGGCAGAATAACCTCGGCGGCTTTTGTGTCGAAAGGTTTATTCATATATTGAGGCCTTCGAACGCCGCCCGCCTTTCGAATTCGAGACATAGCCATAACCCTCTGCAATTGGCCGCTATTCTCAGTTTCGGAAAGGGCTGTCTCGCTCAGCCACTCCGCGATTTTTTTCTCGAAAGCACGGTGGCGGAATTTGTTCAAATGACCACTGGTTGCTATTACTATTTTTCCATCTGACCTTACAACCCTTTTTAGCTCGCTTAGGGCTTTTTGGGTATTCGTGTGATAAAGCACAAACATGGCAAATGCCGTATCAAAACTATTGTCATCAAACTGCAGATCCTCAGCGCTCATATTCATAAACTCAATTGGCTCGTTTCGGCTGGCAGATATCATCTGGGCTTGATAAACCATATCTTCGGAACTATCCACTCCAACCATCATTCCGTGGTGGCCGCCGCCAAGCACGTATTCTCGCAGTAGGGAACCGTCGCCCATACCAACATCTAAAACGGTCTCATCTCCGCTTAGTTCGGCCATTGCAACTGCATTTCCATGAATGTTTAGCGGCGGGCTAGTGTACTTATAAACTTCCCAACGGAGCTTGTAATTTATTGAGCCGTGGCGGTATTGTTCTTCGGCTGGTCTTCCATCTTGACCCGGTTGGTGGTCAGGAATAGTCTCGCTCATACCGCCAGTTTAACCTATGTTTCCAAAAAAACATTGACTAATCTTGATTTAAATTACATCGCTAACTTGCTTATTGTTAGTTCTTCCGCAGCAGAGTAGGTGATATTCTTATAGTATGGCCGCAGAGAATGGTAGCAATGATAGTGCCCTTCACAAGCTTATTAAAACTGGGCGCAGGTATCGGGTTCAAAAAAAGCAGATAATCCAGACGACCGATGACCGACAGGTCGTAAATCTTGTAATCAGCGGATTTGTTAAACGATATCTTATATCTAATGACGGCAATGTTGGGGTACAGATTATCTACGGCGCGGGTGATATATTTCCACTGACACTATTTTTCAGGTCTCACTTTCATCAAGACCTATATTCCGGCCCTGAGACTTTTTTCTATGAAGCCATGCGCGAGACGGAAGTCTATTCGATTGATTTGTCGCAACTTATTGAAGAGGTGGAAATTAAGCCGAAACTTTATGCCGACTTACTGGTGGAAACCGGTAGACATTTAGAGTTTTGCGTTTCCAGCCTGGAAAACCTATCGCTAAAGACATCTGACAAACGAATTGCCCACCAGTTACTGACGTTTGCCAAAAAATTTGGCAAACCAACGCTAGGCGGTGGAAGACAGATTACCGTACCGCTCTCGCACCAAGACATAGGCGAGATTTTAAGCATCACACGCGAGACGGTAACTACTAACATGTCGATACTTCGCAAAAAAGGCTTAATAAAGATAGACAAAGACAGCAAAAATATCGTAGTTCCGGACATGCAAAAGCTTCAAGACGAAGCTTACAGCTAAGTCAAATACCGGCTTCGGCCTATCTGTTATACTGATTTTAAGGGGAAGTAGCTCAGGGGTTAGAGCAGTCGGCTCATAACCGATTGGTCGCAGGT
>CAZPFQ010000029.1:0-2754 GCA_964585885.1 uncultured Candidatus Saccharibacteria bacterium
GGCGTTGCTCAGCGGCATACGCCGGTTGGCGCGGCTAAGCCACTTATTCTTTACGCGGTCCATACAATAAAAAGCTTTTGGTTAAGCATGCTAGCTTAATTATAAAGACGCCACCAAGCTTTTGGTAGCCAATTCTAGGCGGCTTGCTGTTCGACCGGTTTTATCGAGATGACGTGGTCGACGCCAGGTTCGGTCCCATTTTTGTGGCGTTCTTCTGCCTTTTTAGCGAAGTTCATCCGGGAATTATTTTCTAACTGCTCAATATTTTTATAAACGTAAACGGCCCCTCCAAGTACCAGCGCGCCAACCGCCGCGCCAACGGTTCCGCGGGCTAATGAGTTGTCTACAACTTCAGAGCCAGTTTCTGTGCTAAAGCCAAGCGCTTCGCCAAAAAATACGCCAATACCTAAAGCTGCGATTTGCAGCCGTCCCATTAATCTCTTATATTTTTCACGTCCGATTGCTTCGTTAATTCCTTGGCGCAACCGCATATTCATATTGCCTTCGATAATATCGCTAAGTTCCATTAAGCTTTTATCAGGATTACTAGTGTGAAGCGGCGCCAGCACTTCAACATCATTGCCGGAAACTAGCGCAGGGCCGTTGTCGCGGGCGACAACATCCGGGCTTTCAATTAATGCCGGCAGGCTGGGAACCGGATTTACAAAAACTTCTTTGATCCTGTCGCTAGGCCTAATTGCTTCGTTGGCATTATAAACAGCAACTGCGAACTTTTCGTTATCAATCACAATTTTATGTTCTTCGTCGTTTATAAATAAGTCTGAATGCGGAAAATCTAAACTGGCCGTGGGCGCTAAAATTGGGGTTGTTGAGCGCTTTACAACCTTGTCCTTAATCTCTTGAAACTCGGTAAATCCTTCTGCTGACATAGTACCCTCTTCAATATTAATGGAATTAGTATAGTCCTCTGAAGTGCCCGATTCAATCAATTGTGATTCTGAATTGCCGCTTATGCACCGAGCTGTTATCATAAAAACTTCGCATTTTTTGCGTAGCGTTTGGCAAGACAAACAACTGAAAGGGGGTGGCCGCCCTGGCTACCTACATTATTTCAGTCGGTGAAGAAGTGACCCTGGAATTCCACATCCACGACAACGACACGGCGATCGACCATGTCACAGAGTTGGCGTCACTGTGGGAAAAACGCACTGAAACCTGGGGCAAGCTGTTCGCCGGCCGGAAGAAGTACCCGTTGATGCTGCTTCGCCGGGAAAGAGACCGGTCCTTCGAGCATGTGATCACATGCACGGTAAACCTCTCTGGCCCCGGCGACTACAACTAGCGGCTTTGCGGGGCCGGGTCTTCGAACCCGGCCCCGCAGCGCGTCTTGCCAAACGCTTTTTTCATTGGTCCATAAGATTGCTACTTTATACTACTTATGTTATAATATTTTATTAGGCTACCCCAAAGGAGACGTCTGATGGTAATGCAAACCTATCAGATCGACGACGGCCCGCTGTTCCAGCGGCCCAGCGAGTTTCTCGCCAAGGAGGTCTTCCGCCTCGCGGTGGAACACCGGCGCGACGAACTCAGCCAACTGCCGGACCCGCCGCGGACAACCCTGCTCACCCTCTACAGCTTCCACGAGCGTGGGCGCACGCAGATCGACGACTACAAGATCGTCCTGCCAGGTGAGCCGGTAAAGGCGTAGCAATCCGGGGCCCCCTCCGCCACTTGGCGGACGGGGCCCTTCCCATTTTTATGTGTCTATAGTATTGCTATTTAATACTTCTTATGTTATAATAACTCTGATTTCACTTCGGTGGGGTCGTATTTTGACAGGGTTAAGCTTCTGCCGCGTCCAATGAGCGCATCTTAATAGATAAGGTGCACTGGTTGGACACGACAGAAAGGATCTACTATGTCCAACGCTCAAGGCCAGCCCGTGACCTATTACGTGCAGGTCTACGAGTTCTGCGAGCACCTGCACATGTCAGTAGTGCTGAAGGAAGCTCGGGGATTCGATTCCCTGCCCTTCCGCGACTACTTGAAGTGCGTCGTACCGGGTACTACGCTCAGCCATCATTTCACGGACCATGGCTTCCTCTCGATCGACATCGAGTGGCGCCAGGGGCTGAAGCTATCTGTTCGCGCGATCGAGTCAGTACAAGGCGCGATCGACGACTTCTTCCGTGACAACGGCGGCGTGCGAGACCATCGCGCCGAGCGCATCGAAGCGCTGGAAGCGGCGATGCGGCCTCAGGAGCTGTGGCTCGTCGAGTGGCCGGAGTACGATCCGACCGTCTGACGTATACGGCCGCCGGCCCCTTTGGGGGCTGGCGGCCGCGCCTCACTTAACCCTGCCAATCACATTTGTTATAAATCTTTTTAAAAGGACAAGCTTGCTTAATCCTAACTGCCCTTTATATTAATTTACATAAAGGAGCGTTTATGGAACGAGGACAGCATCCTGAATATACTTTCAGAAGACACGAACATTTTGAATTCAATGATAAAAAAGTAGATAAGAAAAAAAGAAATTCTATTCAAAAGGCCGCAACAAAGTCTCACGATGATTTAATGGCCTACCGTAGCCAACTAAAAGAAATTACAAAAGAGCTGGAGAAGCAACTTGAGCATCTCCAAGGCAAAACGATTTCAGTGAATAGCACAAGAGCAGTTTTACGTTATGGCGGCAACTATCGGCTGCTTACGATCTCAACTGATACAGTTGGTTCCACCAATGGAGTTTTGCTTGATTTAGCTTTATTTAATACTGCAGAATTACACCAT
>CAZPFQ010000030.1:0-2546 GCA_964585885.1 uncultured Candidatus Saccharibacteria bacterium
TCTAAATATTTATGGAAAAGCAAAAAAGCTATTTGCACGACCGCGTAATCTTGGGTCTGTTGACCCTTATAGCTATTTTGGTCGTAATAGGAGTCAGCCTAGTACTATTGCGCTTTGACCCCTCTCGCAATCCGACCACTACTGCCGCCTATCGCCCCAATGTCAGCGGTACGCAGTACCAAAGCGGTAAACCCATAGATATATATTCGCTGGCCCTGTTTATGATTTTTACTTCGGCGGCGGCGCTCATCATTAGTATTCGCGCTTACAATATCCGTAGGTTCGTATCCGTTTTCGTTCTGGCCTCTACCGTCTTACTCTTAATTTTGTGCGCCATTGTTGCTAACGCTCTGATTTCCTTACAATAGCTGCTATGCGCTCGATTGAAATTCCCCAGCCTGATGAACGGGATTGGCGCTACCGCGCTTTCGAAGCTCTACCGGGATTCCTTACTTGGGCTATCCTGTCGTTGCCGCTGGTATTGAGCTTGATAAACCCCGCTGTGGCGGCCTATTTCATCCTGGCCTATCTACTACTTTGGTTTGTTAGGGCAATTGGTTTAAATATTCGTTCGTTGCAAGGGGTGAGGGTGATGCGTGAGCACCAGTCGTTACCCTGGCAGAAACTCAATGAAGACCTTGAAACCCTAAAGCCCCATACGACCAAGCCAAAGTGGCACATTCGCAATCTCGATAGGGTTCGTGAATTTATGCCCGAAGCGACGCGTATTAAGCCCAACGAGGTCTACCATGCCGTCATTGTGGCTTTTTATAACGAGACGAAGGACGTGCTGGAACCAACAGTTCAATCTGTTATCAACGCCAATTACGATCCAAAAAAAATCATCCTGGTTGTCGCTTATGAAGAACGCGGCGGACCGCAAACCGAGGAGTTAGCCAACTGGCTGGTCAAAAAGTACGGAGCCAAATTTCACTACGCCGAAGCCGTCAAACACCCCAAAGACATTACCGGAGAGGTGATAGGCAAGGGCGGCAACATTACTTTTGCCGGGCGCCGGCTGGAAAAATACCTAAAATCCGAGAGCATAGACCCTTCAAGAGTACTAGTCACCACTCTGGACGCCGATAACCGTCCCCATAAGCACTACTTTTCCGCTCTGACATACACCTACTGTTCTACCGAGGAACCGCTTCACGCCTCATATCAGCCGGTACCGATGTTCATGAATAACATCTGGGACGCGCCGGCACCAATGCGCGTAGTGGCTACTGGTAACTCTTTCTGGAATGTCATTTTATCGATGCGGCCGCATATGCTGCGAAACTTCAGCTCACACGCCCAGCCGATGTCAGCCCTGATTGACACCGACTTTTGGTCGGTGCGCACCATCGTCGAGGACGGGCATCAATACTGGCGGACTTTTTTCCGCTACGACGGTAAACACGATGTTTTCCCAATTTTTGTGCCCATTTACCAAGACGCCGTGCTAACAGATACCTATAAACGGACTCTGATAGCCCAATTCTTGCAGGTTAGGCGCTGGGCCTGGGGCGCTTCGGATGTAGCCTACGTGGCCTACAACGCCTACCTCAAACCCAACAAGGTACCTCGAACGAAAATGCTGGCCCGCTTCGGGCGATTGCTTGAGGGCCACATAAGCTGGTCCACAGCACCCCTTATTCTGCTCTTGGCGGCACTAGTGCCGTTCTTGGTTAGCCCGCAAAGCTATCTAACCAACCAGTTGCCCCAGATAGCCCGCTGGATACAGACTGTTGCTACGCTAGGTATTTTCATTAGTTTATTCTTGAGCTTTAGGATGCTGCCGCCTAAACCGGAACGCTACAGACGGCATCGGACGGTCTGGATGGCTATCCAGTGGGTTTATTTGCCCATCACGACGATCGTTTATGGCTCTTTTGCCGCCATCTACTCTCAAACTCGCCTAATGTTCGGCTCGTACATGGGCTTTGCAGTAACAGAGAAGGCGGTTAAAAAGGACCGTTCTTCTGCAAAGAGGGGTGTTCTGCGACGAACCGCAGATAAGCTCTTGCGTCGAACCGCCTAAGCACCGTAGCCACCGCTCGGCTAATCTGTTCCGGTCGAAATGTCGGTTTTTCTGGAAGGGTTAAAAGTCTTTTTATAACTGTGTTAGTAAGTTCGCGGGAGGCGATATAAGGGTCTGATCGGTCTTTGAGTGCGTGCAGTATATCTACATATATCCTCTCGGGCACCAGAGGGGCCGTAGAATCTCCAGAAACTACCGTAAGCGTGTTTGATAGCTCTACGGCCTCTATCGACGTAAATACGGCCTTACAGACGGTGCAACGCCTTCTGCGCCACACCTGATTGGCTCGTTTCTGTGTTCGGCTATTGATAACACCGGTGTCCCCGCCGCAATAGACGCACAACATACCGGCTACGCTCCGCTCCGCCTCATGAGAAACCCCTTCGGAAGGTTTCTCATCACGCGGGGTGCGGAATAAATCCGACACTCCGGTTGCTCATCCCGATAAAGCAGGAAGGGTAAGTGTACCATGACAACATGTTGTCATGACGCTGATATAAAAGCTAGTGGATAAAGTCTG
>CAZPFQ010000031.1:0-2362 GCA_964585885.1 uncultured Candidatus Saccharibacteria bacterium
TCTATTGCGGCGGGGACACCGGTGTTATCAATAGCCGAACACAGAAACGAGCCAACCAAGTGTGGCGTAGAAGGCGTTGCACGGTCTGTAAGGCCGTATTTACGTCAATAGAGTCCGTTGAGCTATCAAACACGCTTATGGTAGTTTCCGGCGATTCTACAGCCCCTCTGGTGCCCGAGAGGCTATATGTAGATATCCTGCACGCACTCAAAGACCAACCAGACCCTTATATCGCCTCCCGCGAACTTACTAACACAGTTATAAAAAGCCTTTTAACTCTTCCGGAGAAACCATCGTTTCGGCCCCAACAGATCAGCCAAGCGGCGGCTACGGTGCTTCGGCGGTTCGACGCAAGAGCTTATCTGCGGTTCGTCGCAGAACACCCCTCTTTGCAGAAGAGCGGTCCTTTTTAACCGCCTTCTCTGTTACAACAAAGCCCATGTACGAGCCGAACATTAGGCGCGTTTGAGAATAGATAGCGGCAAAAGAGCCATAAACAATCGTCGTAATGGGTAGATATACCCACTGAATAGCCATCCAGACAGTCCGGTGGCGCCTGTAGCGCTCCGGCTTAGGCGGTAGCATCCGAAAGCTCAAGAATAAACTGATGAAAATACCTAGTGTAGCAACAGTCTGTATCCAGCGAGCTATCTGGGGCAACTGATTGGTTAGATAACTTTGCGGGCTAACCAAGAACGGCACCAATGCCGCCAAGAGCAGAATAAGGGGTGCCGTGGACCAGCTTATGTGGCCCTCAAGTAGACGCCCCATACGGGCTAGCATTTTCGTCCGTGGCACTTTATTAGGCTTAAGATAACCGTTATAGGCCACATAGGCCACGTCCGAAGCGCCCCAAGCCCAGCGCCTGACTTGTAGGAATTGGGCTATCAGAGTCCGCTTATAGGTATCTGTTAGCACGGCGTCCTGGTAAATGGGCACAAAAATTGGGAAAACATCGTGTTTGCCATCATAGCGGAAGAATGTTCGCCAGTATTGATGACCGTCCTCGACAATGGTGCGCACCGACCAAAAGTCGGTGTCAATCAGAGCTGACATCGGTTGGGCGTGTGAGCTGAAGTTTCGCAGCATATGCGGCCGCATCGATAAAATGACGTTCCAGAAAGAGTTACCGGTGGCTACTACGCGCATGGGTGCCGGCGCGTCCCAGATATTGTTCATGAACATCGGTACTGGCTGATACGAGGCGTGGAGTGGCTCTTCGGTGGAACAGTAGGTATATGTCAGGGCCGAAAAGTAATGCTTGTGCGGCCGGTTATCGGCATCCAGTGTGGTGACCAATACTTTTGAGGGGTCTATGCTCTCGGATTTTAGATATTTTTCCAGCCGCCGCCCAGCATATGTGATGTTGCCGCCCTTGCCTATCACCTCTCCGGCGATATCTTTAGGGTGTTTGATGGCTTCGGCGTAGTGGAAATTGGCTCCATACTTTTTGACCAGCCAGTTGGCTAAATCCTCAGTTTGCGGACCGCCGCGTTCTTCATAAGCGACAATCAGGATGATTTTTTTCGGATCGTAATTGGCGTTGATTACAGATAGGACAGTCGGCTCCAATACGTCTTTAGTCTCGTTATAGAAAGCCACGACTACGGCGTGGTAAACCTCGCTGGGCTTGATACGCGTCGGTTCGGGCATAAATTCACGAACCCTATCGAGATTGCGAACGTGCCACTTTGGCTTGGTTGTATGGGACTTTAGGACTTCAAGGTCTTCATTGAGTTTTCGCCAAGGCAGTGACTGGTGTTCACGCATTACTCTGACGCCTTGCAGCGAGCGAATATTTAAGCCAATTGCCCTAACAAACCAAAGTAGTAGATAGGCCAAGATGAAATAGGCCGCCACAGCTGGGTTTATCAAACTCAATACCAGAGGTAGCGATAGGATAGCCCAAGTGAGGAACCCTGGCAGAGCTTCGAAGGCGCGGTAGCGCCAATCCCGCTCGTTTGGCTGGGGAATTTCAATCGAGCGCATAGTAGTTATTGTAAGGAAATCAGGGCGTTAGCGACAATGGCGCACAAAATTAAGAGTAAGACGGTGGAGGCCAGGACAAAAACGGATACGAACCGGCGGATATGGTAGGCCCGGATGCTAAGGACGAGCGCCGCCGCCGAAGTAAAAATCATAAACAGCGCCAGCGAATATATATCTATGGGCTTCCCGCTTTGGTACTGAGTTCCGCTGACGTTGGGGCGATAAGCAGCGGTAGTAGTCGGGTTGCGAGAGGGATCAAAGCGCAGGAGCACTAAACTCACGCCTATAACAACCAAAACAGCTATCAGGGTCAACAGGCCCAAGATTACGCGGTCGTGCAAATAGCTTTTTTGCTTTTCCATAAATATTTAGA
>CAZPFQ010000032.1:0-2310 GCA_964585885.1 uncultured Candidatus Saccharibacteria bacterium
CCTCCAGCGGTGCTTCCTGTCCCAGTGTCGAAAGGGTTATCTGGCTGTGGCGATCCTCAATGAGAGCTCCCCAGGGTTTATTGGGGCGCCAGCCAAGCTCATCCAGGCCGTCATTTAGCGCTCCTGAGATTCTATTCTTTTGCTTCTGAGTAAGGTTATCGGCATATACCTCAGTCCACGCCTGCTTTTCCAAATCAAACTTGTAGTAGCGAGTACCGGTAGTCGGCATCAGATGTAAATTTGCCAGCAGTTTAGGTTCGGCGTGTAGGTTAGCTAGTAGCTGCCTTTGAAATAGCTCGTATTTGCCGCCTGAAATTACACAGACTTGGTATTTCGCCAAAAGTCGGCTCAAGAGTTCTCCAATTTTGTCGGGTAGGGCCGCTTTAGACGGTGCTAGAGTGCCGTCTAGGTCGAATGTAATCAGTCGTTTTCGCATTAACTATACCTATCATACTGTAAAATAAAGGAGGAAATGACTAAAATTCTCGTGACGGGCGGTGCGGGCTTCATAGGTTCTAATTTTGTAAGGCATGTGCTCGCTCAAAGGCCGGATTGGCATGTTACGGTTCTAGATAAGCTGACATATGCCGGCAATCAGAAAAACTTAGATGGCTTAGACACTGCGCGGTTTAGCTTTATCAAGGGAGACATTTGTGATGAGACGACTACAGACGCCGCTGTGGCTAGCTGTGACAGCATTGTGCATTTTGCCGCCGAATCGCATGTAGACAATTCCATAACCGGTCCTCGGCCATTCGTTGATACAAATGTTTTGGGTACTTATCAGATTTTGGAAGCCGTCCGTAAGCATAAAAAGCGCCTTCATCATATTTCAACCGACGAAGTATACGGTGATCTCGAGTTAGATAGCCCCGATAAATTCAGCGAGTCCACACCGTATAACCCATCCAGCCCCTACTCGGCTACAAAAGCCGGCTCCGACCATTTGGTTAGAGCTTGGACAAGAACATTCGGCGTCCAGGCAACTATTTCAAACTGCTCTAATAATTACGGCCCTTACCAGCACGTCGAAAAATTTATTCCTCGGCAAATTACCGAGATCCTGCAAGGTCGAAAGCCCAAGCTCTACGGCGGTGGCCAAAACGTGCGCGACTGGATACACGCCGAGGATCATAGCTCAGCTATTTTAGATATTTTAGAAAAAGGAAAAATCGGCGAGACATATCTTGTGGGTGCCGATGGTGAGAAATCAAACAAGCAAGTTATGGAGTTAATCTTGGAACTTATGGACAAGCCGAAAGACGAATTTGAGAGCGTAAGCGACCGGCCCGGGCACGACCTTCGCTATGGCATCGATGCTACTAAGCTTAATGCGGAGCTTGGCTGGCAACCAAAGTACAGCGACTTTCGCCAGGGATTAATTCAAACTATTGAATGGTATAAACAAAATCAGGACTGGTGGCAGCCGCAAAAGTCTGCTACCGAAACAAAGTATGCGGAGGCAGCTACGCAATGAGCGAGGAATTACGAATACACGAAGAAATTATTCCTGGGTTTTTTGAAGTTGACTTAGTGGTTCACGAAGATAACCGCGGATGGTTCAAAGAAAACTATCACAAGCAAAAGATGGAACAACTAGGACTGCCGCATTTCGAGGCCGTACAAAACAACTTTTCATTCAATAAAGATCCTGGTGTGACACGCGGCTTACACGCCGAACCTTGGGAGAAATTTATATCGGTTGCTAACGGTAAGGTTTTTGGTGCCTGGGTAGATTTACGGGCTGGGAGTAATTTCGGCAAGGTATATACAACTGAGATAACTCCGGCCAAAGCCGTCTTTGTACCCCGAGGTGTAGCCAATGCTTATCAAACGCTAGAACCAAATGTGACCTACACCTATTTGGTCAATGAGCACTGGTATCCCGACGCTAAATACGTTTCACTTAATTTATTTGATCCCCGGCTAGAAATTAATTGGCCTATGCCGCAGCAGCAAGCACTAGTTTCAGATAAAGATAAAGCCAATCCTATGCTTTCAGAAGTCCAGCCAATCGAACAATGACAGAAATCGGCTCTGACGTCTTGATTCTGGGCGCGAATGGGCAAGTCGGCAGAGCTTTGCAGGAAGTCTACCCTGCAGCTTACACGGCAGATACTTCAGAACTCGATATTACCAATAAATCTTCGTTGGAGAACTACAACTTCAGCCCGATAAGGGCCATTATTAACGCCGCAGCCTACACCGATGTAGATGGTGCTGAAACTCTCAAAGGCAGAGACGCAGCCTGGATGGTAAATGACCGAGCCGTTGGCTACTTAGCCGAGACCGCCAATGAAAACGATTTAC
>CAZPFQ010000033.1:0-2273 GCA_964585885.1 uncultured Candidatus Saccharibacteria bacterium
CTACTACCCCTTTGGAGTCGAGGAACGATGACTTCTGTAGTAGCCGTATAATAAACCTCCTTCCGGTAGGGATTTGGCTACTACCCACCTCGCCTTGCGAGGCAACCCGAAGTGTACTCTCTTGTGATAACACTTCAGTCAAATAGTTCACAGTTAGTACAGACTACTACCTAAGGTATGAGCTATAATGGTACTGATTTTGAGAAGAGAAAAAGGCGTAAATAAAAATGTACCCTCACGTATATAAAAGAAAGAAACATAACACGCTGCGCAATACAGTTATCACTGTCGTTTTACTGGTGGTCATTTCCGTAATTGCGGGCGTGTTGTATGTCTACTTCACGGGTAAAAATCCACCCGTTAAGCACACAAAAGTGGATGCGACTCCTGAAGTTAGGGCCCCTAAACACGTTATGCCCTCGGCCAACGTACCACAATTTGCGGCTCTTGAATCACTCGTATCACCAGTACCGGCCGGCTCTAATACTTCCATGAACGTCAGAGCCCTGCCCTTTTCAAAATGTACAATCGAAGTTAGTTATAGCGATGTGAAGAGTAAAGATTCGGGGCTGGTCACTAAAACTACCGATGATTTTGGGTTTGTTGGCTGGACCTGGACAGTTGATAAAACAGCTCCCGCCGGCACTTGGCCGGTTAAAGTGATGTGCTACAAAGGCAAGAAGTCGGCACTCCTAATCGGTAATCTAAAAGTTACAAAATAGCTATTTTTTTCGGCGTAAAATCAGGTATGAGGACGTGGAAATGACCAAGAGAATAGTTGTTCCGGCAGCTATTAGAACGGTTTTGTTAGCTGGACGTTTATTAGTGAAGGTTGACGACTTAAAGTCCATTTTTATTACCAGAGCTTGGTGAGCTAACGGATTGACAGCGCCCGAGGTGATAGTTGTTTCTTGGGGCGTCTTTTGGGTGTTTATCTGGCAGTTACCATTTACGGTAGTATTTAGTGCCAAATAACAACTGGGGTCACCTTTTAGGCTGGCGCTGAAGCTACTGGGAATATGAACGTAAGCGTCGACTCTGCCAAATGGCCGATCCCATCCCCTGCCATTAACGTTTAGCAAAAATTCATCATGCTCTGCGCCAAGATTTACTACGCCTTTGGTCTGATAATTTATCTTAAAGGTCTGGGAGCCGAAGATTTTGATATCTGGGTTTCCGGTCTTTATGACCAGATTGCCATCTGAGAGCGATGTCTTATAGGGTATCGGGTTGCCAACGGCATCGAAGACACTTAGGACTTTGACATCAACACTACGGCCTTGATAAGCCCTGGGTAGTTGGCGCGTTATACCGTAAAAGCTCGTACCGCCTGGAAACTCAGCCAATATTGTCTCTTCGGCAGTTAGTAAGCTCAGGCCGTTCACATCACGACTTAGGTGATATACACCGGTAAATGATGGGAGATTGATTTGGGGTGGATTAGGTGTTGCCTGTGCATGTCCTACCCCAGGTTGAAATAATAAAGATATGCCCAGACTGAACGTGAGCGCCAATCGCCAAATAAATCTCATTTAGATATTTTTAAAGAATCGAAAAGGTTTTTCCACTCGTCGTTACTCAAGCTCTGTTTAGAATTGGCAAACAGTAGCGTGCCCCCCGATGCCAAAACGGCGGCCTGTCCGGCTAGTTCAAGGGTTCCGGATTGATAAAATTTGGTCAGGGCCACCGGGCCAAGGTCTGTTTGGAATTGGGCATAAGGATGGATACCTAGTGCCGGGTAATAAACCTGCGAGCCAGAACCAAGCGTCGCCGGCGCGGGTTGTTCGGTAAAGATAATAGCTTTCCCTGATGCGTTCACTTTGAATGTCAGTGTTTTGTCACTGGGTTGATATTGATAGCTAGAGATGTCGATCTGAGCAGTTTTTGAGGGGTAAATAACTTTGTAGCTGATTCCGGATTTAATTGAGGTCGGTAGCGGATTTTTATTTGATAACCGACTTATTAAGAAGAACGCGCCGGCAGCAAAGATAAGAACTATTGCTACCGAAATAAGCAATTTTTTCGGAATATCAAAATTTACCTTAAGCCCCATTTGATTTAATTATATAGCTTCGCGCACGGAACGAACCCCGTTTTTTGCCTACCAGCTAATAACCCAGACTTTGCCTGTGCCACCAGTGCCACCGGCACCAGCAGATGCATAACCTGAGCCTCCGCCGCCGCCCCACCACCTGGGGTACCACCGTTGCCGCCAGGACAACCAGTACCACCACCGCCGCCGTTGGCGCCGCCGCCTCCACCACCGGCACCCG
>CAZPFQ010000034.1:0-2233 GCA_964585885.1 uncultured Candidatus Saccharibacteria bacterium
GCCGTAAAGTTCTACGCCTCGAAGTGACTTAATCGTTTGGATCTAGGCCCAGGGATTGACAGCGCATACCAGCGTTGTTAGTCCCGGGCCTTTTCAATTGTTATTAGTGGCTGAACTAGCCGAACACCGATACTAATTAAGATAAAGTCTACGACGATATGCCCGACGCCCAGCCGCAAGACACTAAAGCGGTAATTGACAAAAAATATAAAAAGCAGAACAATAGCTAAGCTATGAGTAGTGGCGCTGAAAGATTACCCCAAGATGCTTCGGCCGAAGTCGCGGCTCTAAACTTTAATAATCCAAAGGCACAAGAGCATATCGAGGATATCTTTGGCCTAGCAGCGTTATCGGAGTTAAACCGAAAATTTATTGAAGAAACAGCCAAAGCCTACGGCGTCAGCCCGTCTGAAGTCATGGATGCTGCGGTTGAGAGTTATAAAGACATATACGAACTGACAGAAAACGGCGGCAAGTTATTCGTTTTGGGTCGTGACGGAAATATGCACCCCTTAGGCAGTAACGACGCCGCGCCCGCAGCCTAATTAGTAATAAAAAGAGTGAAGCGTGAGCCTCGGACGAATCCGAGGCTCACGCCGTTGCGACCACTTGCTGGTTGGGCCTGTTTGCGAATGCGTAGACACACCTAAAGATATAGCTACCACAGGCCAAAACAAATGTCAGACAGACACTGACCTCAACCGCCGGCCATTCTAGTACTTCAATCATGATCGCCAAGAAACTGAGGCTGATTGCCGTATGGCCGACAGAAAGCGCTAAGTAGCGTTTTGAGGCCGACCAAAAATCTATGGTGCGATCGCTGAAAAGAATCCAACGGTTAATGAAGAAGGTCAGACAGGTAATCAGCGGCCAGTTCATGACCACTGAAGCCAGCGACGGTATACCGCTATTAATCTCCGTATCGAGCAGCCAAGCGCCGAGAACGACGACTGGGGCGTCAAGAAGGATGGCAAGCAAAATCCGCCGACGGTGTCTGAGGGCGAGAACCCGCAGCCACCACCAGCCTTTGGCTGTGTGTGCAGACATTGGGTTTCTCCTTTTTGATCAAGGGTCGAGGCACTGGTTTTCTCAATCTGATATCAACCGAGCCTAAGCTAAAAGTACTCCTAAAGAGGAGTATTAGCAATATCGAGATTTTCATTGACTTATAAGCTCGAGCTTCTTATTATTGGAATTAAGAGGCAAACAAATATGCAAAGGCTAAGGGTATGTCATACAGGGAAGTAGGAACATATACTGCTTTTGGACTGCCCGCTGAGTCTGCATCCGCGCTATCAGGCGCGGATTTTTGTTTTAATGGGAAGGAATCACAATGTACGAAAAACCAATAGCATATAAAAATGGGCTTATAGATCCTAACTCACTCCTTGAGTTTATGGATGGATGCCACTGCAAGGACTTGGTTAGACCGAACGGGCAAGAAAACCATGTTTTGGAGTTCCATCACCTATATTTTCCAAGGAGAGATTATCAAAATCTTTGGGCGCCACTACCGATTAGGCGGCTAAGAAATGCCAGAACTAACCTAGTAGAGATGCTACCCTGCCAAGAGGATTACTATCACGAGAGTAGTCACACTGCCGTAGAGCATGATCAAATAGATTTGGATGCTGCTGAGACTTTTATCCAAGAAGACGAATGGTTGACGCAATATGCCAGCAGTAGCTGGATAACTGCCGAACTCCAGAGTCAATTAGAGCGGCCAAAAACTTTGACGAAGTCTGCACGGGCAAGAGCTGCTGCCCAACTGGCTTTGATGAATGAAATGAGAGCCGGCGATTTGATTAGAGTCAATTCCATTGAGCTTATCGCTGATAAAGTTGTTACAGGAGCTTTAGCTAGGTACAGCAGTCAACAACCAGAATCTACTCTCGATTTAACCGTGCAATCTAGATTAGCTAAAGATCCGGTTTTTATACCAATAAAAAACTACGGCCATCGGATGTTAAAAGAGACAGCTGAAATTAGGTTAGCGAAGAAAATCAATACTGAACCCAATTGGGCGGTCAGGCGATTACTCACTCAGGCTGCTTAGGGTTTTCATACAGGGTTCAAACCTGTACGCTTAACCCCGTAAAATAATTAAATCAGCTCAGCGCAACTTTGGCGGCTGGCCCGCGTCCAAGGGAATGCGTACGATTCTTAATAGACTAAAGCTAATAAAAATGGTAAAGTATACGAGTTTCGTTGGGAGTTTACCTAGGGCAACCTA
>CAZPFQ010000035.1:0-2228 GCA_964585885.1 uncultured Candidatus Saccharibacteria bacterium
ACCAGCCGTAATCCGCGCTCAACTGTTGCGACAGTAACAGAGATTTATGATTATCTTCGCTTACTTTACGCCCGCATCGGTATTCCTCACTGTCCAATATGCGGCAAACCAGTTGCCAGACAAACATCGGCAGCAGTGGTGGATCAGATTACCGGAGGTGCCGAAAATACTCGACTGATAATTCTGGCGCCAATCGTAATTGATAAAAAAGGCGCATTTGAGCATATTCCTGAGCAATACCAGCGTGCAGGTTATGCCCGGGCGCGGGTTGACGGTATTATTTACGAGCTAGACGAATTTCCGTCGCTCGACAAGAAATACAAACACAATATCGAAATTGTAGTCGACAGATTAGTCAATAATGAAGAGAGCAGGGGAAGGCTGACACAAAGCGTCGAACAAGCCTTTGATATAACTGATGGACTATTGACCATCCGCGATGCCGACAGCAAAAAAGATAGCCAGTACTCATTAAAATATGCTTGCGTCGATCATCCAGATGTTGCCATCCCGGAGCTGGAGCCGCGTACATTCAGCTTCAATTCACCTCATGGTGCCTGTCCAGTATGCACTGGCTTGGGCAATCGCTTGGAAGTCGATCCGGAACTGGTCATTCCTAACGGTCGCCTGACTATCGCAGAGGGTGCGATCCGGCCCTATAACCGAGTAAATACCGATGCTTGGTACATGAAAAAAATGGCGGCTGTTGCCGAGCGTTATGGATTTTCGATACACCGGCCAACTAGTGAACTAAGAAAGGACCAACTTGAAAAAATACTATATGGTACCGGAGACGAAACGTATAACGTGCGATTAGGTGTAGGGCGGTCTTTTCGGACGACCTACGAAGGTGTGATTCCCAATCTTGAGCGCCGACATAAAGATACAGAGAGCGATTTTATGCGGCGGGACATAGAGAGATTCATGCGCGAGCGTCCTTGCCAAGCTTGCCACGGTAAGCGCCTAAAACCCGAGGTCTTGGCTATTACAATCGACGGACAAAATATAATAGACATCTGCGAACTCGATATTGACGGTGCGATTGAATTCTTTGATGCGATAAAACTTGATGCTACACAGACATCTATAGCCAAGCAGATTCTGAAGGAAATAAATGCCCGACTTAAATTCCTTCAGGATGTCGGCCTGAATTATCTGACATTGGCGCGCAGTGCCGTTAGCCTTTCGGGTGGGGAAGCTCAGCGTATACGCCTGGCAACACAGATTGGTTCAGGACTGCAAGGGGTACTCTATGTCCTCGATGAGCCAAGCATTGGGCTCCACCAGCGTGACAACCGGCGTTTACTTAATACACTTAAGCGGCTGCGCGACCTAGGCAATTCGGTAATCGTCGTCGAACATGATGAAGAGACAATCCGCTCAGCTGATTTTTTGGTGGACATTGGTCCGGGAGCAGGTATCCATGGCGGGGAAGTGGTCGCCACTGGGGCACCATCGGACGTGGCAAAGGATAAACGGAGTATTACAGCTAAATTTTTGCGTGGCGATGCGATCATTCCAACACCCAAAAAACGCCGTAAGGGTAACGGTAAGTCACTGGTAATTAAAGGTGCCAAAGAAAATAACCTCAAAGGGATTAATGTCACAATCCCACTTGGGCAGATGGTGGTGGTTAGTGGTGTTTCCGGTTCCGGGAAGTCAAGTTTGATTAACGATATTTTGGCTCGCGAGTTGAGCGCCAGATTAATGCGCGCGCAGACGGTACCGGGAAGACATGAAGAAATTGAGGGCATCGATAATTTAGACAAAGCGATTGTCATTGACCAATCACCTATCGGACGTACTCCACGTTCGAACCCGGCTACTTACACTGGTCTGTTCACTCCAATTAGAGAATTGTTCGCTTCAACTCCGGAAGCCAGACTCCGAGGCTATACTCCCGGCCGTTTCAGTTTCAATGTAAAGGGCGGGCGCTGCGAGAACTGTTCCGGTGACGGCGTAATAAAAATAGAAATGCATTTTTTGCCCGATGTATATGTGGCATGCGAGGTTTGCCACGGAAAACGGTACAACCGGGAAGCCCTGGAAATCCACTACAAAGGGAAGACAATTAGTGACGTTTTGGAATTGACTTGTGAGCAAGCGCTAGAATTCTTCGAAAACATTCCATCGGTCGCCCGCAAGTTGCAAACACTGGTTGATGTTGGCCTTGGGTACATAGCGCTCGGCCAACCGGCCACCACATTGTCAGGTGGGGAGGCCCAGCG
>CAZPFQ010000036.1:0-2102 GCA_964585885.1 uncultured Candidatus Saccharibacteria bacterium
GCCGATAGTAATATGCCAAATTTGTCTGCGCCTCGGCGGGGGTTAACTTAACGCCACCCGTCCCGCTGTGAGCGAAGTCGTTGCCGGATACGTCAGCGCCGCCTGTAAGGAGGTCAAAGGTCCTACCACCGCTCATCCTGGAAGAAACCATGTGTATATTTACTCCCAGTATGTTCAGTAAAAAATCTCCAATCCAGTGAGTAAACGGTGCGACAGCAGACTCCAGCCAGCTAAGTAACTGATTTAATGCACCCGAAATTGCTGAACATATAACATTAATCACCGGTATTTTACATACTGCGCCTAGCAGAACTCCTAGTAAGTGCACGAGCTCAGTTACCAAGCCTGCTAGGTAGCTTATTCCCTTCCAAATCGGCTGTGACCTTAACCGATTTATCAAGTTTTGAAACCAGCCAGTGTGGTTTAAGTTCATATCCTCGCAGGCCAGCTCCCCTGCCGGAACCGGTTTATTATCAACGCAGGTATAAGTGGGAGTTTGTGTAGTATCGGCAGCCAGTGCGTTGTTAGAAAAAACCTTACCCAAACTAGAGGTCAAAGGATTTGCGCGATTAGTGCCCACGACTCCTTGGTAAAGAGGAGTCTGCTCCGCCTCAGCGATACCCCCTACTTGGCTTTCGGGACCTTCATCAACTTGTTCGCCGGGACCTAGGGCAGTTACGAAGGAGCCGACCATTGCAGCATCCACCTTGCCTTCTTTTATTTCATCAGTGTGTGTACGGTACATTGTGTACATATCAACCATGGCCGTAGAGTTAGCGACGTAGCTAAGTTTTTGCAAAATGGCTGGCATCTTATCAATTGTCTTAACCCAATAAGATGCAGTTACTATCGCGCCAATCAACGGTAACTTGCTAGCTATAGCGTTTGCATACTTGCCCGCTTTATCCGCCCCCTCTTGAGTCAGGACTGATTTAACAATTTTTTTCAATAGGTCCTCGCTGATATATCGGACAAATCCCTTCTCGGCCAATCTTTTATAAACAGCATCAAGTGCTACTTTGTCACTCCCATAACTCGCAACAAGTGCTACTATCTTTTGGCGCATTATCCTATCCTCTGCACTATTAGACTCGCCGTTCTGGGCGCAGCCTTCTTTACAGCCAGTTTTATCTGCTTCATAGACCTGAGGAGTGGCATTAATTACGGTATCTGCCGTGCATGATGGGGAAAGCACGCACTCCATCATCAGGCCAAGCATCTCACTGCGGGGCTGTAATACCCGCTGGGTAAGGTAGAGCCTGAAGGCCCTCTTCTTATCCTGCTTCCAGTCAGCAAACGTGTCCTTAGCTTTGCAGGCAACAATGCACCGCCTTATGCCGTACTTTTGCTCGAGGAGGCGTCCGACCTTGTATTTGTACATTACTCTTTTGTATCGGGTTTCTCCTTCAAATGACGTGCGGACTGCTTGCCTTATATCTCCTCGGCTCATTTGTTTGAACTCGGGAGATTTATCGACGAAGTCATAGACCGTCATATCCGGGTTGTTCATGAATTCAGCCATGTTCACGCCGTCCCCGGGGATATTGGGAGTTTTCATGTAATAGATTTTCTTGTTGTTGTCATATTTGAATTCGATTCCGTACCTGGTTTTTAGTTGCTCTTCCAGTCGGGCGTTCCTCCACCCGCGATAAAGGTTCTGCACCAAAGTTCCACCGGTATATGGATTACAGCTACTATCAACCACATTTTTGCACTTACTAAGTGTGGTTCTGATATAGCGGCTTAATAATTGATCGGTCTCTTTCTGGACAGCATTTTCAGATGTTGCGTAAAAGCGACTCTGAAGATTGTCTACAATATGGAGGATCTTTAGAGGTAGTAAAGCGAGAAATGCCGCAATGACGAGAGCTATTATCCCTGCTGCTAATCCCCCGCCAGCTACCAGTTTCCTATTCCTTGTTCCTAATAAACCACTGAATTTTGATTTTGTGGCTTTACCGGTAGCGGTGTAGCCATCACCGACCTGGTTTTCATGCTGGGTGGCTTCTTTTTCCTTGACGCCTAAATCACGCGGGTCGCTCGAATCGTCAGCCGCCTGGTTATCTTTAGGGTCTGGGTTTTCAACATCAGCTCTCTCTTTT
>CAZPFQ010000037.1:0-1897 GCA_964585885.1 uncultured Candidatus Saccharibacteria bacterium
GCTGGGAATCGCCGGATTGGTGGCCGTGATTGTTTTTATTATTTTGGCGATTTTTGTTTTACCCAAAGCCAGCATAACTATCCAAACTACCTCTGAGCCGGTATCTGCAAACCTTAATTTAACAGCTAATGCCGATGCTAAGGACTTGGATATAAAGGGCGGAACTATTCCAGCCAAGCTAGAAACTATTGACCAAACGGGTAGTACATCAGTTACGGCTACTGGGCAACAAAACAACGGCCAAAAAGCTACCGGTAAGGTAACAATGACGGGGCAGTCTTGCGCGCCAAATCTTGGTACACCGCCGGAAAGCGTGTCTGCCGGATCGGGTATTTCAAGCGGAGGTGTTAATTTTATAACTCAAGAAAAAGCAACATTTTCATTTAGCGGTTTTGCATCAGGAAGTTGCGCGAATTATACATCAAACTCTGTAACTATTTCGGCTCAAGCGGCGGGTTCAAAATATAACCTAGGATCAGGCACTTCTTTTAGTGTTCGGTCCGGAATTAGTGCTAGCGGGTCTACATCTGGCGGAACCGACGATATTGTAACTGTATTAAGCCAAGCCGACATTGAAACCGCTAAACAAAAATTATCCTCCGGCGGTACTAGCGCCAGCGATTTCACCAAAAACTGGGAAAAGAAACTCACCGATGGCGGCGCCTACATAATAACTTCTACCCTAAAAGCCGCCGATCCCGCAATTACCTCTAGCCCATCGGTTGGCCAGCCGGCCAGCAATGCCAACGTTACAGTTAAAACCACCTACACAGTACTAACCGTTAAAAAAACTGACTTGCAAACTATAATTGAAGCTAAATTGGCAGACCAAATAGATAAGACCAAGCAAAAGCTGAACGATGACTTTTTAAAGAACATCACAGTTTCGGTCCAAAACCAGGCCTCTCCTAAAGTCGCTGCTATGGCAGTCGGGGTTGATACCACGGCTGTGCCCATCATTAACGTCGCAACCGTTAAGAAGATTGCCGAGGGCAAGAAAGCCGGAGACGTTAAAAAAGTTATCAATACATGGGCCGGCGTTAAAGATGTGGATGTTCATTTAAGTCCTTTCTGGGTGTCAAAAGTACCCAATAAGGACGCCAAAGTAAAGGTAGTATTAAAAGAAGTAAAGAGTAGCTCAAACGATAGTGGACAACCATAGAACCCAAGAGTTTCTAGGCGTAGATGTGGGTGATAAGCGCGTTGGTATTGCCTCGGGTAACACCGCTGCGCGTATCGCTCATCCCTTAAAAACCGTTAGCGCCAGCCAAGCCATAGATGAACTCGTCACCTTAGCCGAGGCTTCTGCCGTGGTTGGTATAGTTGTGGGCTTGCCTCGGGGCCTTTCTGGTGATGAAACAGCTCAGAGCCAAAAGGTGCGGAATTGGGCAGACACTGCAAAACTGCGTATAAACTTGCCGTTATTTTGGCAGGATGAGACGCTCACTACTGTTGCGGCTCAAGCTCAATCTAGGTCTAAAAAAACACCGGTAGATATTGATGCCCAAGCCGCATCTATAATCTTGCAAGATTTTCTTAATAGTAATGAAAGTGATAGGGTAGCGATATGAAAGGCTATCCATATAAGTCCAGGAGAATTAAAAAATGGCCCATTATACTCGTGGCCTTGATTTTAATTACCCTGGGAGGTGTTTGGGGGGTGCATAGTTGGTATACCAGAAACTTAGGCGCCGTTAATTCGTCATCAACCCAAACAATTCATTTTACGGTGGTAAGCGGCAGCACAGTTCATGAAATCGGACTGGATTTAAAGAACGCGCACCTCATAAGAAGTGCCCAGGCCTTCGATACCTACGTAAGAGGGCGGGGGTTATTCAATAAACTCCAAGCCGGTACCTATGACTTGAACCAGTCAATGAGCACGCCGCAAATTGTC
>CAZPFQ010000038.1:0-1812 GCA_964585885.1 uncultured Candidatus Saccharibacteria bacterium
GTTTACTTTCTCTTCCTCTGGGTACTAAGATGTTTCAGTTCCCCAGCTTACCGCTCTCCTAGCCTATATATTCAGCCAGGCGCCACTGGACATGACTCCAGTGAGGTTTCCCCATTCGGACATCTACGGATCAAAGCTTGTTAGGCAGCTCCTCGCAGCTTATCGCAGCCAACTACGTCCTTCATCGGTGTCTTATGTCAAGGCATCCTTTATGTGCGCTTGAGTAACTTTTTACGTAAAATGAGAAACCCAAAAGGGTATCTCATTTGATCGTGCATTCGACTAGCTATCGGTGAATCACCAATAGCCGTCTGTCGTTTGCTTGGCCGCTTAAACTTCTCATATAAGTTCTATACGGCCTCTGTCAGCCAAATTTTCAAATTACGCGCTAACTCATGCTCCCGTCACAGACTTAAATCATAGATTGTCCGCCCTAAGAGATTGAGTAAGCCCAGAATAGCCGCCGAAGAGGCAAAACTGGCCTAACTCAATATTTATTCATAGCTCATACATCTTACCAATATTAACAGAGGTAGTCAAACCAATACTGCTGTAAAAAAGGTTACGTTTTAGCCTCTAATTATGAGAGGTTTGCGTCGGCGGAGCCTCTTTTAGCTTGTACAAATTACAGACAACGAGCAGAATATGGCATATGAAGAGAGAGTGCGCCCCTCCTTTGAAGGAGAGGTTGCGCAAGCCAATGGCTTTAGCGGCTATTATCGGGGCTCTTGCCGTACCGCCTGCGTTGGCTTCGCATGAATCAGTACCGCCACTTAAGAATGTCGGCTATAACACCAATGAGGTCTGGAACACAGATTTAGAGGCGGCCGAAGATGCCGCAAAGCGAGCTAAAGAGTCCGGGGCCACTGAGGTGAGAATATTTCACCCCTTTACCAACGGCGGTAAAGACATCATGCACGATGTTGATAGAACCTGTAACGCGGCGAAAGCGGCTTATGATAACGGGCTTGAGCTTATGATAACCATCGAAGGCCACTACCGTGACGGTGAAGTCGGTTTTATGCCGACCCGAGCCTCTGAAGAGAGGCAATATGTAACGACCGTTTCGGATCTAATGGGTAAGCTCGCTGACGATAATGCCGGTTGCCTGCCGGAGCAAAAAAATCTGACCATCGGCTTTTTTAATGAACCAAACAATAAGACTTTTGACCGCAACCAATACATTGGTGATAGGTGGGCTTCACCCGGCGACACTGTGTCGCTGATGGCCTATGCCTACCCGAAACTTCACGAGATAGCTGCCCGGCCGAATTTGAATATCAATCTTAGACTGGTTGGCGGTGACTTATCCTCGGGTATATCATCCCGGGCGATAGATTTCATCAACGAGATGGGCGCCTACGTTAAGCAGAAGAAGATAAAGGGCCCCATCATGGATGAGTTTGCCATGCACTTTTACGTCAATGGCTCCGGCTCGGATGCCGACGAGAGAGCCTCAAGGAATTTGGCAAAAACCAAAGCCGCACTAAAACATAATTTTGGCAAGACTGAGCTAATTTATGACGAAGTTGGGGCTTTTTCTGATACTCCATCTGATAAGGAAGGCCTCTACAACATCCAGGTACCGCCAAAAATTAAACCCCTACCCGGCGACGGACAGGGTGAGTTTTATAGTTGGTTTGTTCAACAAGCAGCTTGCGAGGGTGTGAAATCAGTTTTAATTTTCCACGAAACCGACGATCCTAACGATTACCTCCGGACAGGAGACAGATACCCGAACGGAACCTTGAAATCAGGTGCAAATATTCTTATAAAAGCCTTCCAAGATGCCAAGGACGGCAACCTCACCTG
>CAZPFQ010000039.1:0-1616 GCA_964585885.1 uncultured Candidatus Saccharibacteria bacterium
GCACCTTTTTATTTGCCGCGCTGGTATATAAATTGATCTCTCCCAAAAACCTGCCTTACCGGCCAACCGTGCTTATCGAGTTAGCCGGCGGTTTTACCAACCGCCTAGCACCAGCTGGAGCTGGAAGGATAGTTCTGGGTAGCCGATATCTTATGAAAAGGGGTAATTCGGGCACCACAGCCGGCGCCGTGGTAGCCACCAATAATCTGCTGGGCATCTTTGGCAACATCTGCCTGTTGGTCGCCGCAATCCTTTTAAGCGCCGGCCTGCTGTCCAAGTTATTAGGTAATAAACCCCATATAAACTATGGCCAGCTACTGGTATTCTTGGCCATTGCGGCAGCCGCTGGTGCGCTTTTAGTGTTTTACCGGCGCAAATACTCAGTGAGATTAAAATCAACCTTTCGGTTGATGCTAAAAACTACTTTCCGCCGCCCGTTTAGACTGTTTGGAGCGCTAAGTGCTTCAATAACAATCACTATTTGTTACGCGTTCACACTTTATTTTCTGGAGTTGGCGTTTAACGTGCATATTGGCTTTGCACAGACGCTGTTTGTGCTGGCTTTTGGGGTTATCAGCGCCACGGTCACGCCGACTCCCGGTGGCATCGGCGGCGCCGAGGCCGGACTGGTGGCGGCTTTCATCGCCCTCGGCGTACCATCACAACAAGCCCTGGCCGTCGCACTGGCCTACCGCTTCATAATCTATTGGCTGCCGATCCTGCCCGGACTAGCCGCCTTTAACATCGCCCTCCACCGCCGCTACATTTAGGCAATTTGGCATAGACCGCTAAAGCCCGCGGCTAAACCGTAGAGCTTTGCCCAAGCTCATTTAGCAGGATAACTAGCTGGTCATTATCGATACTGGCGCAGTCTATTTTCCGATGGTGGGCTATCATATACCCCTGGAGAAGTCTTTGAATTCTGATAGCATCAGCTCGTTTCAGGAAATGAATCGATTGAATATTATCGACAAAAAACTTAGAAGCCAAGTGGACTGAGCCAAAAAATGGCCCCACATCAACCTTCGCCACCTGCACGTCATCAATCTGCACGCTAATCGTGCTCGACGTGCGAAAGAACGACCGGTGGGTTATAGTCAGCTTCTGTCTGTCGATGCTAAGGGTGTCCGGGAATAGCATGAACGGAAAAACCGTATTAGCCGTAATTAAATTATCATGGGCTCCTTCGGTGATATTGATGAGCTTTTCCGACTCGGTATCGGCTATAACTGAAACTAAGTCCGCGGTTTTTTCTACAAGTGAACTATGCTTTCTAAAGCCTTTTTCAATTGCTCTGCCGACTGGGGACTTATGTACTTCTTTAAGGTAGTTTTTTTGGGCAATTGCATATCTACCTAACAGATTTGCAGTATTTACTGACATGGTGTTACCTTTCGTGAACGCTAAGAACTTCGTCCGGCGCTTTAGTAACACTCTCCTTTTAATAATGTCCGTACTAGAGTCGACTCGTTACCCTTAATTATAGCATACTTGTTGAAAAAATTACAACTATGGTCAGATTTAATCGCTTCTATTCTGCTCCCAAGGAGGTGTGTCCGACACTTCTGCCTCCGCGTAATTTGAGAGCACAATTTGGCCAATGACAAGACCTATAA
>CAZPFQ010000040.1:0-1501 GCA_964585885.1 uncultured Candidatus Saccharibacteria bacterium
ATTGCAAAGATGATGCTGGCTTGCAACCTAAGGAGTTATTCGGGGCTTTATACCGATTACTGATTGGCAAAGATTCTGGTCCTCGAGCCGGTTGGTTCTTGAACATTTTGCCGCGAGACTGGCTGGTAAAACGATTGCGTTTTGGGTTGTAGCTACCCATAACCAGTAAAATGTTAGACTAAAGCTATGGAAACGGCGATTTTTGCAGCAGGCTGTTTTTGGGGCACCCAATATTATTTTGATCAAGTACCAGGAGTCGTAAAAACCATCGCTGGCTACACTGGCGGTGATTTTGTTAACCCTACCTATGAGGATGTCCTAACCCATAACACTGGTCACGCCGAAGCCCTCAAGATTGAGTTTGACCCCAAGAAGGTAAGTTATCTGACGCTGCTAAAGCATTTCTTCCGAATGCACAACCCAACATTGCTAAACAAAGCCGATGAAATTAACGAAGGCACCAACTATCGGTCGGCCATTTTTTATACCTCAGATGAGCAGAAACAACAGGCTGAAAACTACATCAAACAACTACAAAACCAAAAGCGCTACGATAAACCAATTGTCACCGAGCTAGCCAAGCCCAAGCCCTTTTACGACGCCGAAGACTTTCATCAAAAGTTTAGTCAGCGGACGGGCAGGGGCATCTGTCACGTTCCTTATGCCCCGGTGGACTAAATTAGACAACATTTTTCCTAATGTGGGTATGATATAGTTTAGGAATGAGTACAAAAGTGAGGAAATCCAACAAGTCGGCTAGTCGTACCGCGGCTGCCTCAGTCAGCAAGAAAAGCACAAGTAAAACTAAAAATAGCAACCCAACCCCGTTTCAAAAACAGCACATTATTGGCGTCATAATCTATTTGCTACTAGCTGTCGCCGCAGTGGTCTTTATGAAGAGCACCAGTTACCAGCTAACTATCGGCTATCTAGCCAAAGATACGCTTCTCAGCACTAAGACTGGCAGCACCGTGTTGGGTCCAGCCGCCCACGCCGTCTGGGATGTGCAACTCCGTTACGCCGTGGCCGCCATTATGGTTTTGTCGGCTGTAGTGCCGGTACTTTACCTAACCAAACTTAAAGGCACTTATCAAACGGCCTTAAGTAATCGGGTTTCGGCCTGGCGCTGGGTAGACTTGGGCATCACCATGGCTTTAATCACAGAGGTTGTGGCCTTAATAAGCGGCTTAAGCGACATTCCCACCCTTAAAATCGTGGCCTTGCTAATCGCCTTAACTTGTTTCCTTGGCTATCTCGGCGAAAAGACCGTCAAAGCCAAAAAAGTGCCAATGTACTTTACGGTTAGTTTGATTACCGGCTTATTGCCATGGTTGATCATCGTACCTTACGCCATTGCTACCATACTATATGGTTCTCTAGTGGCACCTTGGTACACCTACGTACTGTATCTAACTACCATTATTGCTGGCGTCGGTTTGACTCGGGTTCAATACCGAAGCTATCTGCAACGGGGCAAGTGGCAAGATTACAACTATGTCGA